>NZ_CM002285.1:1865318-1888828 GCF_000497445.1 Streptomyces roseochromogenus subsp. oscitans DS 12.976
AGCGGCAGGGTCAGCGCGGGCACCCGGCGGCGGCGCACGCCGGTTCCGTGACGTCGTACGACCGTCAGCTCGGACGTGCCGCTCTCGGTGCCCGTCCGGGCGGTCACGGTGCCGCCGTCGGGGTCCCAGAAGGCGATGCGGCCCTCGCGCGGGAGGGGTGCGGGGAGATAGACGGACGCGAGACGCACCGGAATGGGGGGTCCGGCCTGCCCGGTACCTCCCGTGTGCCCGGCCACTGCCGCCGTGCCGCCGCTCATACGCCCTGCCACCTCCCGCCCACGTGTCGGATCAGCCGTCTTCGACTCTACGGGCGGGGTCTGACAACGGGCCCCGGAGACCGGCCGGGGCCCGGTGCTCACGGCACCGTGCGGGAGACGACGTAGACCATCGGGGTGTCCGGGTCGGACAGGTTCACGACGACGTCCTGGGTGGGCGCCGGGTTCTTCTGCGCGTGGGTGAGCCCCCACCAGGGGCCGGGGCCGGTGAAGTGCCAGCCGCTGACCTTCTGGTCGCGGGCGCCGATGGCGATGTCGTCCTTCTTCAGCTGGTCCCGGCGGGCGCCCATGGTCTGCAGGAAGCTGTCCAGACCCGCGGCGTTGGTGCTGAACTGCACATAGAGACGGCTGGTCTTCCAGTTGTTCGTCTCGTAGTACGCGACGTGGTCGGCGGGGTGCGGGACGGTCACCTGGTAGAGGCGGCGCTGTACCTTCGACGGCCAGCCCGCGCTGAGGCCGGTCGCCGAGTACTTCGCCTCCTTGTCCTTGCCGCTGTTGCGGCTCTGGTTGGCGGAGATCACCAGGTAGCCGGCCGGGACGCCGATCAGCAGGACGATGATCAGCAGCGTGAGCGCGCGGCGTCTGGCCTTGTGCCGGCCGTCTTCGGCGGGGCGCCGCGGCTCGTCCGGCGGGCCGCCCTGGTGGGGCAGCGACGGGGTCATGCGCTGTCCCGGTCGCGGCGGGCCTGGGTGTACCGCTCGTAGCGCTCGTACCTCTCCACCCGGCGGCGCTTGGCGCGGCGGAACCGGCGGGCGACCAGCCGGGCCAGGTCTGCGGCACCGACCATGCCGGCCTCGGGACCGAGCTGGGCGCGGGTGATGCGGGCCTCGGGGCGGTAGCCGCGGCCGGTGAGATGGCGCTTGAAGGCGTCCCGGGCCGGGCCGATGAGCAGGTCGTCGGCCGCCGAGACCCCGCCGCCGATGACGAAGCAGGACGGGTCGAGGGCGGCGGCGAGGTTGGCGATACCGACGCCGAGCCACTGGCCGATGTCCTGGAGCAGCTCGATGCACATGGCGTCGCCCTCGCGGGCCAGCTCGGTGATCATCGGGCCGGTGATGTCGGCGATGTTGCCCTTGACGTGCTCGATGATGCCGTAGGCGACGGGCGAGTCGGCGACGGCCAGCTCCTTGGCCTCGCGGACGAGGGCGTTGCCGGAGCTGTACTGCTCCCAGCAGCCGCGGTTGCCGCACGGGCAGCGGTGCCCGCCGGGCACGACCTGCATATGGCCGAACTCGCCGGCGACGCCATACTTGCCGCGCTTGACCTGGCCGTCCTCCAGGATGGCGCCGCCGATGCCGGTGCCGAGCGTGATCATGACGAGGTGGTCCTCGCCACGCCCGGCGCCGAAGCGCCACTCCGCCCAGGCGGCGGTGTTGGCGTCGTTGTCCACCAGGACCGGCACGGAGAGGCGACCGCTCAGGCGGTCGCGCAGCGGTTCGTTGCGCCAGGACAGGTGGGGCGCGAACAGGACGCGGTTGCGGTCGGCGTCGACCCAGCCGGCCGCGCCGATGCCGACCGCGTGCACGTCGTGCCGGTCGGACAGGTCCAGGACCAGTTCGACGATGGTGTCCTCGACGACCTGGGGGCTCTTGGACTTGTCCGGGGTCTCCGCGCGGAGCTTCTCCAGGATGTTGCCGTCGGCGTCCACGACGCCCGCCATGACCTTGGTGCCGCCGATGTCGATCCCTACCGTGGGCACGCGGGGTGCGGTCAGGTGGGATCGGCGCTCGCGCGTGCCGACGGTTCGCAGGACCGGGGCTCGGCGGGAGCCGATGGGGGCGGTGAGGTCGCGGTAGGTGCTCATCGTTGGTCGATTCTGCCTCACCGTGGGTATGGGTGCCGTACGGGCCAGGGAAGGGGGGTGCGCGATCGTTGCCGGGTGACGGCGTGTGTTGTGGCTTGTCGCGCAGTTCCCCGCGCCCCTAGGTTCGCTGCAGTTCGTGGCGTAGAGCCTCGAGGTCGGAGCCGCCGGCCATCTGCTGGGTCAGCTCCTCCAGCGTGATCTCGTCCCGTGTGTATTTGCCCACCATTGTGCCGCGCCTCAGGAGTACGAAGCGGTCGCCGACCAAGTACGCGTGATGCGGGTTGTGGGTGATCAGAACAACGCCCAGGCCCTCGTCGCGTGCCGCGGCCACATATTTCAGGACCACACCGGACTGCTTGACGCCCAGTGCCGCCGTCGGCTCGTCCAGGACGAGGACCTTGGCGCCGAAATGGACCGCCCGGGCGATCGCCACACACTGGCGTTCGCCGCCGGAGAGGGTGCCGATGGGCTGGTCGACGTCGCGGAGGTCGATGCCCATGCGGAGCAGGGCATCGCGGGTGGTGCGGCGCATGAGGTCGGTGTCCAGGCGCTTGAAGGGGCCCTTGCCCTTGCGGGGCTCGGAGCCCAGGAAGAAGTTGCGCCAGACCGGCATGAGGGGGACCACCGCCAAGTCCTGGTAGACCGTGGCGATGCCGCGGTCCAGGGCCTCCCGCGGTGAGGAGAGGGTCGTCTCCTCACCCTCGATGCTCAGGGTGCCGCCGTCGTGCTGGTGCAGACCCGCGACGATCTTGATCAAGGTGGACTTGCCGGCTCCGTTGTCGCCGAGGACGCAGGTGATGTCGCCGGGGTGGACCTCCAGTGAGACGCCTTCGAGGGCGCGGACGGTGCCGTAGTGCTTGCTGACGCCGGTCAGCTTGACGAGAGTCATGTGGTCGCCTCCGCGCGCTTCTTGACCCAGGTGTTGAGCAGGGTCGCGAGGAGCAGCATCGCTCCGAGGAAGAACTTGAACCAGTCGGGGTTCCACTCGGCGAAGACGATGCCCTTGCTGGTCATGCCGAAGAGCAGGGCGCCCACGGCGGAGCCGATCGCGCTGCCGTAGCCGCCGGTGATCAGACAGCCGCCGATGACGGCCGCGATGATGTAGATCAGCTCGTTGCCGACGCCCTCGCCGGACTGGACGGAGTCGAACGAGAAGAGCAGGTGCTGGCCGGAGATCCAGGCGCCGAAGGCCACGCCCATGTAGAGACCGATCTTGGTCTTCGCGACCGGGACGCCGACCGCGCGGGCCGCGTCCTGGTTGCCGCCGACGGCGAAGATCCAGTTGCCGGCGCGGGTGCGCAGCAGGATCCAGGAGGCGAGGGCGACCAGGCCCAGCCACCACAGGATCGTGACCTTGAAGCCGACGCCGCCGATCGTGAGGGTGGAGGCGAAGACGTCGTGAGCGCTGGGGAAGCCCTCCATGTCGGCGATGGTCTTTGTGGAGACCGTTCCGTCGATCAGCTTGGTGAAGCCGAGGTTCATGCCGGTCAGCATCAGGAACGTGCCGAGCGTGACGATGAAGCTGGGCAGCTTGGTGCGCGTGAGCATGAAGCCGTTGAAGGCGCCGATGGCCAGCGTCACGAGGAGGGACACTCCTGCGCCGACCCAGGTGTTCGCCGTCATCTGGTAGCTGAACATCGAGGAGATCAGCGCCGAGGACGTCACGAGGACACCGGCCGACAGGTCGAACTCGCCGCCGATCATCAGCAGGGCCACCGGTACGGCCATGATGCCGATGGTCGAGGAGGCGTACAGGACCGTGCTGAGGCTGGCGGCGTTGAGGAAGCCGTCGGCGGCGCAGGCGAAGAAGACGAAGACGGCGAGGGCGCCGACGACCGAGCCCAGTTCGGGGCGGGAGAGGAGCTTCTTCAGCGGAGAGGTCTGCAGAATCCTTTCATCGCTCGGTTTCTCATTGCTCGGTTTCTCATCGCCCGGTTTCTCATCGGCGGTCTTGTCGATCGTCGCGCTCATCGGGTGCCCCGCTCGGTGTACGCGGCCAGCGCGGCGGCCTGGTCCTTGGTGACGATCTGCGGGCCGGTCAGGACCGGCTTGCCGCCGCCGAGGACATCGCCGTTGTACTTGTAGGCCCACAGCAGGTCGACCGCCTCGTAGCCCTGGAGGTACGGCTGCTGGTCCACGGCGAAGCCGAGGGTGCCGTTCTTCAGCTCCGCGGCGACCTGGGCGTTGAGGTCGAAGGTGTCGATCTCAGCCTTGCTGCCCGCGTCGTTCTTCGCCTTCACGGCGGTATCGGCGTAGGGGGCGCCCAGGGTGACTACGGCGTCGAGGGAGTTGTCGGCCTGGAGCTTGGCCTCGATCGCGGACTGGACGTCGGGCATGTCGGTGCCGTTGACGTAGAGCTTCTGCAGGGTGCCGTGGAAGGTCTTGGCGACCCCGTCGCAGCGCTGTTCGTGGCCGACGTTGCCCTGCTCGTGCAGCACGCACAGGGCCTTCTTCCTGCCGCGCTTGTTCAGCTCGTCGCCGACGGCCTCGCCGGCGACGGTCTCGTCCTGGCCGATGTGGGTGAGGGCGCCGAAGGCCTTGGACTCGGCGGAGCCGGAGTTCACCGTGATGACCGGGATGCCGGCCTTCTCGGCGCGGGCCACGGCGGCCTTCATGGCGTCCGGCTTGGCGAGGGTGACGATGACGCCGTCGACCTTCTTGTCGACCGCCGCGTCCACCAGCTGGGCCTGCTGCTGGGCCTGGTCGTCGTGCGAGTACAGGAAGTTGATGTTGTCCTTGACGGCGGCCTGCTTGGCGCCGTTCTGCACGATGTCCCAGAAGGTGTCGCCGTCTCCCGAGTGGGTGATCATCGCGAAGGTCCAGCGCGGGGTGTTCACCGCCGGCCTCCCCTGGGCCGCGGCGGCCTTGCGGGCGTCCTCGGCCCGCTTGCCTCCGGTGCTGCTGCACGCCGACAAGGACAGCGAAAGTGTCCCTGCCAGCGCGATGACTGCCCAGGTCCGAAACCGTGCCACGAGGCGGTGCCCCTTCTTGCTGTGTTCGTACGTACGGAAGGGGCCGGTGATCAGCTCAGCGGCCCCAAACGCTCCAGTATCGAACACGGGTAACACTCATGACACAGCCGGGGAGCGCCCGCCCGTCCACTTGTCCGGACATTGCGACGTGCCCAGCCGTCGCCGGTCAGGGCCGGACGAGCAGCTGGAACTCGAAGGAGTAGCGCGTCGGTCGGTAGATGTGGTCGCCGAACTCGACCGCGCGGCCGGTGTCGTCGAAGGTGGTGCGCTGCATGGTGAGCAGCGGGGCGCCCTCGGACTCGGCGAGCCGCTCGGCCTCGGCGGCCGTGGCCGCGCGGGCGCCGATGGACTGGCGGGCGCTGTGCAGGGTGATGCCGGCGGAGCGCATCAGCCGGTACAGGCCGGTGGCCTCCAGCTGCCCGGTGTCCAGGTCGAGCAGGCCCGTCGGAAGGTGGTTGATCAGGTATGCCATCGGCTCGCCGTGGGCGAGGCGCAGCCGCTCGATGCGGTGCACATCACTGCCCTCGGGGACACCGAGCGCGGCGGCGACGGCGGCGCCGGCCGGCAGCACGGTGTTGACCAGCACCTTGGTCGCGGGGCGCTGACCGGCCGCCTCCAGGTCGTCGTAGAGGCTGCTCAGCTCCAGCGGGCGCTTGACCTGGCTGTGCACCACCTGCGTACCGACGCCGCGGCGGCGCACGAGGAGCCCCTTGTCGACGAGGGACTGGATGGCCTGGCGGACGGTCGGCCGGGACAGACCGAGCCGTGCGGCCAGCTCGATCTCGTTGCCCAGCAGGCTGCCCGGGGTGAGGTTGCCGTGCTCGATGGCGGCCTCCAGCTGCTGGGAGAGCTGGAAGTACAGCGGCACCGGGGAGCTACGGTCCACACGGAGATCGAGCGAGACAGTCGGGTCCACATCTGGTTTCGGCACGGGCTTGAGCGTAGCCCCGTGATCGGTTGACGGGAAGTTGTGTAGTCCGATTGTCCGGACATGCACATTGACAGGGTACGGGCTCCGCCCTCACTTTGTTTCCATGCGCATCGGGGTCATCGGTACGGGCCGCATCGGCACCCTTCACGCGAGAACGCTCAGCCGCCACCGAGACGTCGGATCGCTGATCCTGACGGACGCGGATCCGGCGCGTGCGCAAGGGCTGGCGCACCGGCTGGGCGAGACGGCGGCACCGGGGGTGGACGAGATCTTCACGTGGGGCGTGGACGCGGTGGTGATCACCACGGCGACGCCGGCCCATGCGGAGCTGATCGGGCGGGCGGCGCGCTCGGGTCTGCCGGTCTTCTGCGAGAAGCCGATCGCGCTCGATCTGCCGGCCACGCTCGCCGCGCTCGCCGAGGTGGAGACGGCGGGAACGATCCTGCAGATGGGGTTCCAGCGGCGTTTCGACGCGGGATACGCGGGCGCCCGCGAGGCCGTGCGTGCGGGGCGGCTCGGGCGGCTGCACACCGTACGCGCGATGACCTGCGACCAGTCCCCTCCCCCGGCCGAGTGGCTGGCGCTGTCCGGCGGGCTGTTCCGGGACACGCTCATCCACGACTTCGACGTGCTGCGGTGGGTGACGGGGCGTGAGGTGGCCGACGTGTACGCCACCGGGTCGGACGGCGGGCCCGCGATGTTCCGTGAGGCCGGCGACGTCGGCACGGGCGCGGCGCTGCTCACCCTGGACGACGGCACGCTCGCCACGGCCACGGCGACGCGGCTGAACGGGGCCGGGTACGACGTGCGCATGGAGCTGGCCGGGGAGCGGGACACGGTCGTGGTGGGCCTGGACGACCGTACGCCGCTCGCGTCCACCGAGCCGACGGGGCCGCCGCCCGCGGACAAGCCGTGGGAGGGCTTCCTGGAGCGGTTCGGGCCCGCGTACGAGGCCGAGCTGAACGCCTTCGTGGACGTGGTGCTGGGCGAGCGTCCCAACCCGTGCGACGGCCACGAGGCCCTGCAGGCCCTGCGGGTGGCCGAGGCCTGCGAGGTCTCCCGACGGGAGCGGCGCCCGGTGGCCCTGGCTGAGATCCCCGACCGGGTACGGGCGTCGTAGCCCGGGCCCGGCACAACTGCCGCACGGCGGGCGGCCAGGTACGGCTGTGGTGCGGCGGGCCGCCCGCGCCGCCGGTCCCCCCAGGCCCTTGAGGCACTGAGGGAGGCACGACCGGAGCTACGCGGGCGCGACAGCCCGGCCAATGTGCCGCAGGGGGCTACCAGCGGACCGGCAGGGTGCGTACGCCTCTCATCAGGAGGCCGGGGAGCCAGTTGGTGGGGTGGCCGTCGAGGGTGAGGGCGGGGGCTCGGCGCAGGAGGGTGGCTATGGCCGTGCGGCCCTCCAGGCGGGCCAGGGGGGCGCCCAGGCAGAAGTGGATGCCATGGCCGAAGGCGAGGTGACCGCGGGGGTCGCGGTGGATGTCGAAGCGGTCCGGTTCTGCGTAGCGGGCGGCGTCCCGCTGGGCCGCGGTGAGGCCGACCATCACGTGGTCGCCCTGCTTGATGGGGACGCCGGCGATCTCCAGAGGCTCGGCGGCATAGCGGAACGTGGCGGTCTCCACCGGGCCGTCGTAGCGCAGCATCTCCTCGATCGCGCCGTCCAGCAGGCCCATGTCGGCGCGCAGGGCGGCGAGTTGGCCGGGGTGGGTGAGCAGGGCCAGGACGCCGTTGCCGATGAGGTTGACCGTGGTCTCATGGCCTGCGATCAGCAGCAGGTAGGCCATGCCGCGCAGTTCCTCCGGCGAGAGCCGGTCGCCGTCCTCGGCTGTGGTGCGGATCAGGTCGCTGAGCAGGTCGTCGGCCGGACCGGAGCGCCGCTTGTCCTCGATCAGCTCCCTCAGATACTCGGCGAGCCGGACCGTGGCGTCGTACTCGGTCTGCGAGTTGGTCGGTGCGACCACCTCCGACGACAATCCGCGGAACTCGTCGCGGTCGATCTCCGGGACACCGAGCAGCTCGCAGATGACGGTGATGGCCAGCGGGTAGGCGAGGGCGCCGATGAGGTCGGCCCGGCCGGCCGGCAGTACCTCGTCCAGCAGGTCGTCGGTGATCTGCTGGACGCGCGGGCGCAGCCGCTCCACCCGCCGCATCGTGAACGCGCGGGCGACGAGGCCGCGCAGGCGGGTGTGCTGCGGTGGGTCGACGGTCAGCAGGTTCGGGCCGATCAGGTCCTCGTCGAGGAACCGCAGGTCGATTTTGCTGCCGTCCTTGGACAGGCGCGGGTCGGCGAGTGCGGCGCGGGCCTCCTCGTACCCGACGACGAGCCAGCTCGCGTAGTCCTCCTCGGCGCCCGGTGGCCGGACGAGGTGTACCGGGCCCTGCTCGCGCAGCCGGGCGTACACCGCGTGCGGATCGCGGCGCAGTTCGTCGCCGTACTCCCCCAGATCGATCCGTTCCATGACCTTTCCGTCCTCCCGTAGCGGCCCCCGAGGCCAGGACTCAGCACCCCACGCACCGACAACGTCCGAAGCGCGCGGTCAGTGCCCGTCGTCTTCGAGGAGTCCGGCGTCGTACGCCAGCAGCGCGATCTGTACGCGGTTGTCCAGGTCGAGCTTCGCGAGGATGCGGGAGACGTGGGTCTTGACGGTGGCCACGCTCATGAACAGGTCGGCGGCGATCGCGGCGTTGGCGAGGCCGCGGCCGACGGCGACGGCGACCTCGCGCTCGCGGTCGTTGAGGACGGCGAGCCGGTCACGTGCGCGTGCCTGGCGTGCGTCGGCGGCGCTGCCGGCCGCGTGCCGCATCAACTGCCGGGTGACGGCGGGCGACAGCACGGGATCGCCGGCCGCGACCCGGCGTACGGCGTCGACGATCTCGGCGGGCGGGGTGTCCTTCAGCACGAATCCGGCGGCGCCCGCGCGCAGGGCGTGCAGCACCTGCTCGTCGGCGTGGAAGGTGGTGAGCACCACGACCTGCGGGGCGTCGGCCCGTGCGCGCAGCCGCCCGGTCGCGGTGAGCCCGTCCACCGACGGCATACGGATGTCCATGAGGACGACGTCGGGCCGGGTGCGCGAGACGAGTTCCTCGGCCTGGGCGCCGTCCGCGGCCTCCCCGACGATCTCGATGTCCTCGGCCCCGCCGATCATCAGGGCCAGCCCGGCCCGGACCAGCGGGTCGTCGTCGACGAGGAGGAGTCTGATCGGCGTCATGAGCCTTACGTAATCACGGGGCGGGCGGCGCGTGGGGGCGGATCGGCGTACGGGCGCCGTCGTCACGGCGTCGGTCCGGTCTGTCCCCACGGCAGCCAGGCCCGGACCGCGAACCCGCCGTCGGCCGTACTGCCGTGCTCCAGGCGGCCGCCGGTGAGGGTCGCGCGTTCGGTGAGGCCGATCAGGCCCTGGCCGGAGCCGGGGACGAGCGTGGGCTCGGCGGTGGGCGGCGGGTTGGTGACCGTGAGGGTGAGGCCGTCACCGGGGGTGCCGGTGAGGCTCAGGGTGACCTCGGCGCCGGGGGCGTGTTTGCGGGCGTTGGTCAGTGCCTCCTGGGCGATGCGGTAGGCCGTGCGGCCGACGGAGGCGGGGACCGCGGCCGGATCGGCTACGCGGTGGTCCAGCGCGACCTTCATACCGGCCTCGCGGCACTCGGCGACGAGGGCTTCCAGGGCGGCCAGGGTCGGCTGGCGCCGCTCGCCGGCCGTGTCCTCGGACTCCCCGGCCCGCAGCACTCCGATGATCTCCCGCAGATCCTGCAGGGCCTCGTGCGCGCTCTCCCGGATCACACCGGCGGCCCGGACGATCTCCTCGCGCGGCGCGTCAGGCCGGAACTCCAGGGCGCCCGCGTGCACGCTGAGCAGGGTGAGCCGGTGTGCGAGGACGTCGTGCATCTCGCGGGCGATGGCTTCCCGGGCGAGCCGCTGCGCCTGCTCGGCGCGCAGCCGCGCCTCGGTCTCCGCCCGGCGGGCCCGCTCCCGCAGACTGAGCATGAGCAGCCGTTTGGAGCGTACGAACATGCCCCAGCCGATGACGGAGACGGCGAGCAGCACGGCGAACACGACGGATCCCGCGTACGGCAGGTCGTTGTCCGGGCGCCACCAGAAGTAGAGCGGTACGAGGGCGAGGTCGACGCCGCCGATCCAGGCGACGTAGCGGAACGGCCGGTGCACGGCCAAGGTGAACAGGGCGACCATGGCGGCGCCGCACGCCGTGGAGGACACGAAGCCGACGGCGACCATCGCGACGGCGAGGCCGACCGGCCAGCGGCGGCGCAGCCAGACGGTCCCACAGGACAGGGCGCCGAGCACCACATCGAGGATGACGAGACCTTCGGGCACGTCCGGGTGCTGGAGCAGGGCGGCGGCGGTCGCGAGATACAGCAGGACGGCCAGCAGGAAGCAGGAAGTGTCGACGACCCAGTCCCGTGCGGTGCGCCGGGGCGGCCGGCCGTCGGGGCCGGAGTCCGGGTCGAGCCCGTGGAGCAGGGCCGAGGGCAGCATCCACCGGCGGACTCCTGCCCCGCTCGCCATGGTGTGGCTCAGCCCGTTCTCGTTCACGGTCGACCAATTTACGCAGGGCACGGGGCGCCGGCCGCATCCTGCGTGGGATCGGCTACCAAAGTCGCGACCGCATGGACTTTTGGCAGCCGCGGACGCAGGGATCTTCGGCAGTCGCGGACGCACGGACTCTCGGCAGCCGCGGGCGCACGGATTTCGGCCGCGCCCCATCGCACCAGGTCCATCGCACCAGGCCCGGCGCCCCCGCCGTCGTCTACGACCGTCCGCACAAGGAACAGGCCTACGAACAGCAGGCGTTCGCCGCCGCATTGCCGCCGGCGCCCGCCCGTCGGGCATGGTGCTGCTCGCACGATCATCCGCCGGACATGGTGCTGCTCCAGGCCATGACCCAGGCCCTGCGCGCCTCGGCACCGGGCCATGCGCGGCCCGCCGGTCGCGACGCCGCCCCTCGGTGGTACGTCGAGTTCGACGTACCCTGCCGGATCGGCACCGCCCGAAGTCACCCGACGGGCAGGGCCGTTCGTGGCTCCTCGACCGGCGCCCGGAACGGCGCCGAGGGGCGCCGACCGCCTGCCAGGTCCGTCAGGAGCCCCGGGCCCTTGCTTCGCTCGGGGCATCCGTAGCGCATGACAGCGGGCCGCCGGGACGGATTCCCGGCGGCCCGCTCGTGCCATGGAGTTCCTGCCCTGCCCGCGGCCACTGGCGTGGGGGGGGTCTGCCGCTGGGCGGGGCCTGTGTCTCACATGTGTCGCACTGTTCCCTCTGATCCTGCCGACCGGTTCAGCAGCTGAAGTCGACCAGGTCGAACGTGGCGTAGTGGTCGGCGGTGTAGTAGTCCTCCTGGCTCTGCTCACCGGTGACGATGCGTCGGGCACCGCGGGTGGGAGAGCCGGGGGTGACGACCGTGTACTCGTGGTAGTACCCGTACGACTGGCTGGGCAGGACGCCTTCCCTGTTCGAGAAGACGGTGCCGTCCTGCGAGTACGGGTACGGGCCGCCCTGGGCGATCAGGTCCAGGGTGTCGTGGGCCTGCGACGGCAGGTCGTTGTAGCAGATGCTGCCGACCGAGTCGGCCGCGGCGTCCGCCGTGGTGGCGGAGACGGTGCCGCCCACGAGGAGGGCGGACAGGAGCGCTGCTGCGGCGCCGATACGAGTGGCGCGTGGGGGGAATCTCATGCCCTCATGATGACGCGCGTAGACGTTGGCATGTCAACGACAAAGTTGAAGATTTTCCCTCCAAGTCAGATGAGTTTTCGGGGAATTAACCTGCCGAGGCGTCTTCGGGGAGTTCGTACGAGCCGTACTCGGGGTCGCCTGCAAGGTCGTAGGTCTGGATGGAGACGCCCGCGCCCGTGACGCGGCCGCCGGTGTGCCGGAAGCCGGTGGGGACCGTGCCCTCGGTGAACAGGCGGTGGCCGGTGCCGAGGACGACTGGGAAGGTCAGCAGGTGCAGGGTGTCCAGCAGCCGGAGGTCGATCAGGGAGCGGACCAGGGCGCCGCTGCCGTGGACCTGGAGTTCGCCGTCCGTGCGCTCCTTCAGGGCCTGCACCTGCTTGGCGAGGTCGCCGCCGATCACGGTGGTACCGGACCACTGCGGGGCCTGGAGGGTGGAGGAGACGACGTACTTCGGGCGTGCGTTGAGCCGGGCGGCGATCGGGTTGGCCGGGTCGGTCACCTTCGGCCAGTAGCCGGCGAAGATGTCGTACGTACGGCGGCCGAGCAGGAAGGCGCCGACGCGGTCGAAGACCTCGGTGACGAAACGGCCGAAGTCCTCGTCGCCGTACACAAAGCTCCAGCCGCCGTGGGTGAAGCCGCCCCTGGTGTCCTCCTGGGGGCCGCCGGGCGCCTGGTACACGCCGTCGAGGGTGACGAAGATGGTGGAGACGAGCTTGCCCATGGCGGGTGCCTTCTTCCGGGTGCGGGGTCTGTGGTCATCAGTGCAGACCCCGCTGGCACCCGCAACTCATCGGTCCGGCCACGGAGAGAATCGGGCTCAGCCGGCGTGGGTGGAGAACAGTCCGCCGGTCGGGCCCTGCTTGTCGCCGCCCTGGGCCTTCTTCAGGGCGTTGGCGAGGCTCTCGATGGTGAGGGACTGCAGGATCACCCGGCCGTTGCCCTCCAAGGTGGCCAGGGACAGGCCCTCGCCGCCGAACACGGCGTTCATGATCCCCTGGCGGTTGAGGCCGCCGACGCGCTGGACGCCGTACTGGATGCCCTCCTCGAAAGCGACCACGCAGCCGGTGTCCACCTCGATGCGGCCGCCGAAGTCCGCCGGGTTGAGGTCGATGAAGTTGCCCGCGCCGGCGATGATCACCGTGCCGTACCCGGTGAACTTCTCCAGGACGAAGCCTTCGCCGCCGCTCATGCCGGTGCGGCCGCCGGCGAAGGCGATACCGAAGTCGACGGTGGACTCGGCCGCCACGAAGGCGTCCTTCTCGGCGAACCACGCGCGCGTGCCGTCGAGCTCCAGGGCCCGCATCTCGCCGGGCAGCACGCCGGCGAAGCCGACCGTGCCCTCGCCGCCCTGGGAGGTGAAGTACTGGAACGCCAGCGACTCGCCCGCGAGCATGCGCTGGCCGACCTGCATGGCGGTGCCCATCGCCTGGCGCAGCATGCCGCCCATGCCGCCGCCTTGGCCGCTCTGCTGCTGGCCGCCATGGCCCGACGGACCTGACAGCCGTGTCTCCATGGTCACGTTCGTGGTCTTGAACAGGAACTTTCCGGCCTCGCAGTACACGGTCTGGCCGGGCTGCAGGCTGACGACCGCCATCTGCATGGCGTTGCCGACGATCTCTTGCTGAAGGGTCACGTGGGAAAGAACGCGGGAGACGGACCCGTAAGTTCCAGGGGGCGGGAACCGGGTCCGTACGGGTGACACGCGGGGCGCCCGGTGCTGTCCAGGCCGGGGCGCCCCGCGCGCGCGGGGTGGGTCAGCCGCCCAGTTCCTGGTGACGGGCGGCGAGGCCCGCCGCGCCCTGCTCCGTCAGGGAGCCGAACAGGCGCAGGCGGGAGATGCCGCCGTCGGGGAAGATGTCGATCCGGGCGTGTGTGCCGACGGCCGGCTCGGGGAGCACGAAGCGGTGGTCGGTGTCGGGCTGGAGGCGGGTGCGCGGCAGGATCTCGGTCCACTCGCCGCTCTCGCCGTCCTTGACGGAGACCGAGGCCCAGCCCGCGCTGTTGCCCTTCAGATAGGCGGTGTCGATCTCGACGGCGCGGATCTGCGCCTGGGCGACCAGCTGGTAGCGGATCCAGTCGTTGCCCTGGTCACGGCGGCGGCGGGTCTCCCAGCCGTCGTCCATCTTGCGGGAGCGGCCCGGCTGGATGGTGTTGGTGGCCGGGGAGTAGAAGAGGTTGGAGGCGTCCTCGACCCGGCCGCCGTTCTCCAGGGCGACCACGTCGAAGGTGCCGAGGACCGCGAGCCACTCGGGGTCGGGGACGACCTCGCCGTACACCCGCAGGCGGGCGATGCCGCCATCGGGGTGCTGGTTGACGCGCAGATGCGTGAAGCGCTGCTCGACCGATACGGAGAAACCGTTCGCCGCGTGGCCGCCGACCGGGGTGCGCGGGACGAGGGTCGTCCACTTCACGTCGCCGGAGAGCAGTTCCCCGGGCGAGGGCGAACCCGGTACCGAGGCGGCCTCGACGGAGACGGCCTGCGGGTAGTTGCCGCGGAAGTGGGCGGTGTCGACGACGATCCCGCGGATCACCCCGGGCGCGCCGAGGCGGACCAGCGCCCAGTCGTGGTCCTCCGCGGCCGGCCACGGGTGCTCGGCGGAGACACCGCGCCGGCGGCGGGTCTCCCAGCCGTCCATGATCTTGCCTTTGTGCCCGAAGTGCTCGGGGTCGAACTCGGCCCGCTCGGGCACCAGCAGGTTCTCCCGCTGGGCGAAGAACTCGTCGTTGGCGGCGATGACACCGGCGCCGAGCTGCCGGTCGGCGAGGTTGGCGTACTGGGTGAAGGGGAAGTCGGCGGTGCGGTAGTCCGCGTACGGGTCGCCGCCTCCGTAGGGGTTCGCGTCGCCGGTGAAGCTCGCCAGACTCGATTGATGCAGCGCCGTCACGGTGATCAGGGGTTCCTTTCTGGGCGTCGGCCGGTTGCCGGTGGCCGAGGTGGCTTACTGGGGGCGGGCGAGCAGGGAGCCCTTGGGCTCGGTGAACTCGCCGCCGTCGACGATGCGTTCGCCGCGCAGCCAGGTGGACTTCACTACGCCGTACAGGGTCTTGCCGGCGTACGCGGTGACCCGGTTGCGGTGCTGGAGGCCGGCCGGGTCGACGGTGAACGTCTCGTCGGGGGCGAGGACGGCGAAGTCGGCGTCGCGGCCCGGGGCGATGGCGCCCTTGGAGGCGTCCAGGCCCACGAGTGCGGCCGTCCGCGTGGACATCCAGCGCACGACGTCCTCCAGGCCGTACCCACGCGCGCGTGCCTCGGTCCATACGGCGGAGAGGCTGAGCTGGAGACCGGAGATGCCGCCCCAGGCGGTGGCGAAGTCGGCGGTCTTCAGGTCGGCGGTGGAGGGCGAGTGGTCGGTGACGACACAGTCGATGGTGCCGTCGGCCAGCGCCTCCCAGAGCAGGTCCTGGTTGGCGGCCTCCCGGATGGGCGGGCAGCACTTGAACTCGCTGGCGCCGTCCGGGACTTCCTCGGCGGTGAGGACGAGGTAGTGCGGGCAGGTCTCCACGGTGACGCGGACGCCCTCGGCGCGGGCGGCGCGGATCAGCGGCAGCGCGTCACTGGAGGAGAGGTGCAGGACGTGCACGCGCGCGCCGATCCGCTTCGCCTGCGCGATGAGGTTCGCGATGGCCGCGTCCTCGGCGTCGCGCGGGCGGGAGGCAAGGTAGTCGGCGTACCTGGGGCCGCCGTGCTGCGGGGCGGCGGCCAGGTGGTGCGGGTCCTCGGCGTGCGCGATCAGCAGGCCGCCGAAGCCGGCGATCTCCGCCAGGGACTGGGCGAGCTGGTCCTGGTCGAGGTGCGGGAACTCGTCCACGCCGGACGGGGACAGGAACGCCTTGAAGCCGAAGACGCCGGCGTCGTGCAGCGGGCGCAGGTCCTTGACGTTGTCCGGCAGGGCGCCGCCCCAGAAGCCGACGTCGATGTGCGCCTTGTCGGCGGCGACCTGCTGCTTGATCCGCAGGTTCTCGACCGTGGTGGTCGGCGGGAGGGAGTTGAGCGGCATGTCGATCAGCGTGGTGATGCCGCCGGCCGCCGCCGCGCGGGTGGCGGTCCAGAAGCCCTCCCACTCGGTGCGGCCCGGGTCGTTGACGTGCACGTGGGTGTCGACGAGGCCGGGCAGCAGGACGTGGTCGCCGAAGTCCTCCAGCCGTGCGCCGGCCGGGATCTCCGTGTCGTACGACAGGACGGCCGTGATCTTCCCGGCGGACACGGCGACCGAGGCGGCCCGCGTCCCTTCCGGAGTGATGACGCGCGTCGTGCGCAGGAC
Source organism: Streptomyces roseochromogenus subsp. oscitans DS 12.976 (assembly GCF_000497445.1). Taxonomy (NCBI): domain Bacteria; kingdom Bacillati; phylum Actinomycetota; class Actinomycetes; order Kitasatosporales; family Streptomycetaceae; genus Streptomyces; species Streptomyces roseochromogenus. The sequence goes on from NZ_CM002285.1 coordinate 1,881,249, forward strand.
CAGTTCAGCGTCGGACACCCGAACCCCTCTCTGTACCGCCGTTTTACGCCCCAGAAACGGGATTTACACCCACGTAACGGATTTCAACGTTCTGTTGAAGGAGTCTTCACTCCCACTTCTCCGTCGTCAAGGGGCACACTGCTGGGCAGCGCGCACCCTGCACTCACTCTGGACGTTTCCACAAAGCGGAATTAGAATTCCAGCAAGCAGAACGTAGCTACGTACAAGCAGGGAGTCAACCGACTGCCGGGTAGGCTTCTGCACTCCTGCCAGCCCCCGAAAGGAACGCGCCGTGCCGACGTCCAGCGCCAGCACCACCGACTCCGCCAAGCCCTCCGCCGGGGGCGGTGTCCAGTCCCTGGAGCGCGCCTTCGACCTGCTCGAACGGATGGCGGACGCGGGCGGCGAGGTCGGTCTGAGCGAGCTGTCCGCGACCAGCGGGCTGCCGCTGCCGACCATCCACCGGCTGATGCGCACCCTGGTCGCCTGCGGCTACGTCCGCCAGCAGCCGAACCGGCGGTACGCGCTCGGCCCCCGGCTCATCCGGCTCGGCGAGTCGGCGTCCCGGCTGCTCGGCACGTGGGCGCGGCCGTATCTCGCCCGGCTGGTCGAGGAGACCGGCGAGACCGCGAACATGGCGCTGCTCGACGGCGACGAGATCGTGTACGTGGCGCAGGTGCCGTCGAAGCACTCGATGCGGATGTTCACCGAGGTGGGCCGGCGGGTGCTGCCGCACTCGACCGGAGTGGGCAAGGCGCTGCTGGCCGGGGTGCCCGACGACGACGTGCGGGCCCTGCTGGCGCGTACCGGGATGCCCGCGGCCACGGAGAAGACCATCACCACGCCCGAGGGGTTCCTGGCCGCGCTGGAGGATGTACGACGCACCGGGTACGCCGTCGACGACAACGAGCAGGAGATCGGCGTGCGGTGCCTCGCGGTGTCCGTGCCCGAGTCTCCGACGGCTGCGGCGATTTCGATCTCCGGGCCCGCTGGACGGGTTACCGAAGCCGCGACCGACAAGATCGTGCCGGTACTGCAGCAGATCGCCCTTGAGCTGTCTCAGGCCTTGGCGAGTTCTGGCGCCTGAAGGGGGTGCCCTTCTCGGGGAGCCGCACTCAGCCCCGCTGTGTCGGTTCCCCGAAGAGGTTGACCGCTTCCCGGACCCCGCTCAGGCCCCTCGCCAAGGCGCTCACCGAACCGATCGCTCCCGCGATCAGTAACAGGGAGTTGCGCAAGCGCGGGATCTCCGGCGAGCCGCCGGAGGCCATCGCCGCGAGCGCGGCCAGTTCGTCCTCGGCGATGGCGCGGTCGGGGAACTCGGACGGGAGCGCGGCCAGTTCGCGGCGCAGCCGGGACACCGCGGTCCGCAGTTCCGCCACTCTCGGGTCCTCGTAGCTGCCGGTCACCGGTCTCTGCCCCAAGCTCCGCAACACAGCCCTCCCCCCTCACACGCCGTCGTGCGCGGGCCAGTAAACGCCACCGCGTCCGGGAGCGCCACAGCGCAGACCGAAATTCAGCCCAAGGGAAACCGGCCGCCCCGGCCTTCGTCAGGTATGCAGGACTCATGACGGAGAACCATCACGAGGAGGTCGCCGGGCTGCTGCTCGCCGCCGGCGGGGGCAGACGGCTCGGCGGGCGGCCCAAGGCGCTGCTGACGCACCGGGGGCGGCCGCTGGTCGAGCATGCGGTGGGGGTGCTGCGCGCGGCCGGATGCGCGCGGGTGCACGTCGTACTGGGCGCCCGGGCCGACGAGGTGCGGGCGCGGGCCGATCTGAGCGGCTGTGCACTCGTGGACAACCCCGACTGGGCCGAGGGCATGGGTTCCTCGCTGCGGGCCGGACTTGCCTCGCTCGACGGCACGGGGGCGCGGGCCGCCCTGGTGAGCCTGGTCGACCAGCCGGGCATCGGGCCGGCGGCCGTGGCGCGGGTACTCGGCGCCTACGAGGACGAGAAATCGCTGGTCTCGGCCACCTACGACGGCACGCGCGGGCATCCGGTGCTGTTCGGCGCGGCCCACTGGGCGGACATCGCGGCGACCGCCACCGGGGATCGTGGCGCTCGCGCCTATCTGACGGAGCACGCGGCTCGGATCCGGCTCGTGGAGTGCGCGGACGTGGCCGAACCGTACGACATCGACACCGAGGCCGACCTGCGCCACCTTGAGTGAAGAAGGTGGCACTGGGCGCCACCTTTCCTCGACTCAGAGAATCTCGACATCAACAAACCATTGAAGTTCCACAATGAGGAAACTACTATCCACTGTTCAGAAGCGCCTGCCCGCACAGTCGGCGCTGATTGCCCTATTCGTGCCACTAGGCACCCGGTGCCACCGCTGAAGGAAGTGACAGCTCATGTCCGCACCAGCGCCGTCCCCGCTGGCCATCGTCGACGCCGAGCCCCTGCCCCGGCAGGAAGAGGTCCTCACGGACGCGGCGCTCGCCTTCGTGGCGGAGCTGCACCGACGGTTCACCCCGCGCCGTGACGAACTCCTCGCCCGCCGGGCCGAGCGCCGCGCCGAGATCGCCCGCACCTCCACGCTCGACTTCCTCCCCGAGACGGCCGCGATCCGCGCGGACGACTCCTGGAAGGTCGCCCCGGCCCCGGCCGCGCTGAACGACCGGCGGGTCGAGATCACCGGCCCCACCGACCGCAAGATGACCATCAACGCGCTCAATTCGGGCGCGAAGGTCTGGCTCGCCGACTTCGAAGACGCCTCCGCGCCGACCTGGGAGAACGTGATCCTCGGCCAGGTCAACCTGATCGACGCCTACACCCGGAACATCGACTTCACCGACCCGGGTTCCGGGAAGTCGTATGCCCTGCGCCCGAACGGGGAGCTGGCGACCGTCGTCATGCGGCCGCGCGGCTGGCACCTGAACGAGCGGCACCTCGTCGACACCGACGGCACGCCCGTCCCCGGCGCCTTGGTCGACTTCGGCCTCTACTTCTTCCACAACGCCCAGCGGCTGCTGGACCTCGGCAAGGGCCCGTACTTCTACCTGCCGAAGACCGAGTCGCACCTCGAGGCGCGGCTGTGGAACGACGTGTTCGTGTTCGCGCAGGACTACGTCGGCATCCCGCAGGGCACCGTCCGCGCCACCGTCCTGATCGAGACGATCACGGCCGCGTACGAGATGGAGGAGATCCTCTACGAACTCCGCGACCACGCCGCAGGGTTGAACGCCGGGCGCTGGGACTACCTGTTCTCCATCGTGAAGAACTTCCGGGACGGCGGCGCCAGGTTCGTCCTGCCGGACCGCAACGCGGTCACGATGACGGCCCCGTTCATGCGGGCGTACACCGAACTCCTCGTCCGCACCTGCCACAAGCGCGGCGCGCACGCCATCGGCGGCATGGCGGCCTTCATCCCGTCCCGCAAGGACGCCGAGGTCAACAAGGTGGCCTTCGAGAAGGTCCGCGCCGACAAGGACCGCGAGGCGAACGACGGCTTCGACGGCTCCTGGGTCGCCCACCCCGACCTCGTCCCGATCGCCATGGAGTCCTTCGACAAGGTCCTCGGCGACAAGCCGAACCAGAAGGACCGGCTGCGCGAGGACGTCCACGTCGAGGCGGCCGACCTCATCGCGATCGACTCGCTGGACGCGAAGCCGACGTACAACGGACTCGTCAACGCCGTCCAGGTCGGCATCCGGTATATCGAGGCCTGGCTGCGCGGGCTCGGCGCGGTCGCCATCTTCAACCTGATGGAGGACGCGGCCACCGCCGAGATCTCCCGCTCGCAGATCTGGCAGTGGATCAACGCGGGCGTCGAGTTCGAGAACGGCGACAAGGCCGCGCCCGAGCTGGCCCGCAAGGTCGCCGCCGAGGAACTGTCCAACATCCGCCAGGAGATCGGCGAGCAGGCCTTCGCGGCCGGCCACTGGCAGGAGGCCCACGATCTGCTGCTGCGGGTCTCCCTGGACGAGAACTACGCCGACTTCCTCACCCTGCCGGCGTACGAGCAGCTGAAGGGCTGACGCCTACGCGGTCCTGTCCGAGTGGCCCAGGGGCTTTCCCGGGGCCACTCGGTCGCGTACGAGGCGCTTGACCGCCGTGGGCTCCGGGAAGCCCTGCTCGCGCCGGTCCCAGACGACCTCGTCGTTCACCCGGACGACGAAGACGCCTCCGGTGCCGGGCTTGAGTGACAGCTCGGTCAGCTCCGGCTCGAAGGTGGTGAGCAGTTCCTGCGCCAGCCAGGCGGCACGCGGCAGCCAGCGGCACTGTGTGCAGTACTCGATCTGTACGCGATGGCTCATCCGATGTTCCTCATCCCAGGTGCACCGACCAATCCTGTTCCGCGCCCGGCCTCCCGTGCAGGTCGGGGACGCGCCTGAGCCAGTCCGGGCGGCCCGCCTGCGTCTTCTCCGCGCGGGCGGCCTCCTCGGCCGCGAGTTCCTCGCGACTCGGGAAGTCGCCGGGCAGCCACTCGGGCGAGAGCCGCACACGCGCGAGGAGGTAGTCGACGTAGGCGTCCCGGACGTCGTCCGGCGTCGCGAACCCGGCATCCTCGGCGAGCCACGCGTCCGGCACCTCCGCGACGATCCCGCGCAACAGGCCCTCGGTCACCCGGGGAGCCAGTACCGCGTCGGCGGCGCGGACGTCGGGGCCGTAGTGGCCGAGGGCGTGGTGGCGGAAGTCGTACTTCTTGCCCGGGGTCGTGGTGTCCCAGCGGTGGTGGAAGACGAGGGCGGCGCCGTGGTCGATGAGCCACAGGCGCGGCGGTACGGTGCCGAGCGTCGGCCAGACCATGAGGTTGGAGCTGTGCACCGTGCGGTCGACGTTGACGGTCAGCGCGTCCAGCCAGACGATCCGGCCGGCCTCCAGCGGGTCCACGGGGAAGCTCCTCGCGATCTCCGGAGTGAAGTCCCGGGCGCCCGGCAGATAGTCCATGCCGAGGTTCACTCCCGCGCTCGCGCCGTGCAGCTCCCGCACCTCCTGGTGCGGTTCGGCATCGGCGATGGCGGGGTCGAAGTGGACGAGGACCAGCTCGGGGAAGCGCAGGCCGAGCGCGCGGGCGAGTTCCCCGACGATCACCTCGGCGACCAGCGCCTTGTGCCCCTGCGCGGACCCGGTGAACTTCACCACGTACGTGCCGTCGTCGTCGGCCTCGACGACTCCGGGCACGGAGCCGCCGGACCGCAGCGGGGTCACGTATCTGACAGCAGTCACGTCGCGCAGCACATCGATCAGCGTATGCGCTCCGCTGGGAGAGCCGGATCGGTTGCGGCTTCCGGCGTGATATCCATCACAGCCATCTCTGCAACTAGGCGTGCCGGATAGTAGACGCGACTCCGGTGACATATGGGATTTGTCCGTCTTGCTGTGGACATGGGCGGCCCTTGCGGGCAGCCGCACGCCGCCCACTCGATACCCTCGCGTATCCCTCACCCAGACACCTCTCCTGACGAGGCGTCAATCAAAAGCAAACATCGCGGACGCGAAGGCGGCATCTCGCGGCCCTCCTGGCAAGAGCCGGCCGAGTCTACGATGCGAGATAGTAGAACCTGCCTTTGCGCTCCATGTGAGGCCGTTCCGAAAATGAGCGCTCGGCGATCACCGAGTGAGGTTCACGCATGGCCAAGCACCGCAAGACGCAGCGTTTCCGCCGCATAGTCATAGCGTCCGTCGCCATCGGCGCCGTGGGCATACCGTCCGTCGCGCTGGCCTGTTCCGACTGGCCGTACGGCAGGGCGGACCGTACGGACCAGGCCGACGTCGCCGCGACGAGTACGCCCCAGCAGCAGAGGCCCCACGGCCACCGGCATCACCATCGCAACGGCCACCACCACACCGGCACACCGCGGGCCACCGGGTCGCCCTCGGAGCACCCGAGTGGCGACCGGAACGCGGCCGCCCACGAGCCCCAGCGGACCGCCGCTCCCCGCCCGGCCGCCACCGCTTCCCAGGCCCCCGCCGCGCCGAGCACCCCGAAGCCCACCGCCACGGCGTCCGGGGTCATCGCGCGCATCCTGCAGCTCGTCAACGCCGAGCGCGCCAAGGCGGGGTGCCAGGACCTCACTCTGAACTCGGCGCTGGCCAAGGCCGCGCAGGCCCACAGCGCGGACATGGCGGCACACCAGAACATGTCGCACACCGGATCCGACGGCTCGTCCCCGGGCGACCGCATCACGCGGGCCGGCTTCGACTGGAGCGCCTACGGCGAGAACGTCGCCTACGGCTACGCCACCGCGGACCAGGTCATGGCGGGCTGGATGTCCAGCCCCGGACACCGGGCCAACATCCTCAACTGCTCGTTCAGGCAGATCGGCGTCGGCCTCGCGCAGCCGGGCAGCTACTGGACCCAGGACTTCGGCACAGCCCGGTGACCCCGGCCGGCCTCCGTAGGCACGGTGTTGGTCAGCGGCGCGCCAGCGGGTTCGGCACGGGCAGATAGCGGGCGGCCGCGCCGTCCGCTCCGGTCCAGCGCAGCAGCAGGTTGGTCTTGCCGGGCAGGGTGGGCGAGGCCAGCAGGGCCGGTATCTCGGTCAGCTCGTGCCGGGCCAGTTCACGGCGGGCGGCGGGCCAGGGGTCGAGGCCCGGGTGGTGTTCGGCCAGGGCGGCGGCGATCTCGGTGAGATGGTTGACGACCAGGCAGTACACCAGCCGCTCCCAGCCGGCGGCCCGCGTGACGTCGGGCAGCAGCTTGGCGCCTTCGGCGTCCCGGAACAGTGCCTGGACGGGCACGCCGGCCGCGTCGACGGCGACGAGGGTGTTCTGCACGTGGGCTTCGAGGACCACCCCGTGCTCGTCGAAGGCCGTCAGCGCGGGCGGGACGACCTGGCGCAGATACGCCTCCCACCAGGCCGCCGGATCGGGCGCGGCGGCCAGCGGGCTGCCGTCGAAGCCCTCGGCGAGGGCGGCGGCGAGCAGCGCGGTGCTGCCCGGCAGCAGATGGCCGCGCAGCCCGTCCCGGACCAGGACGGCCAGCTCCTCGAAGGCGAAGGCGGCCGTGCGGTAGCCGCGGTCGCTCAGCCAGGCCGCGGGCGCGCCCAGCGCCACGAAGGCGTCCCCGGCGGCCGAGTCGGTACGGCGCAGTTTGCGCAGGTCGTGGCCCCACAGCCGGCGGATGTCGTTGGTGATGCGGACGTCCAGGCTGAACTTCAGGAACAGATCGCGCCCGGGCTCGTACACCGTGCGGATCGCCGCCGTCGGCCAGGTGTCGAAGGCGGTCGTGCCGAGGCGGAGCAGACGGCCGTCCGCGAAGGCCTCCGCCAGCTCCCCGCCCACCAGGTCCAGCTGCCAGGGGTGGGCCGGCAGCAGCCGGTAGCCGGGCGGTGCCGTGCCGAGGGCGTCCAGGGCGCCGGTGTCGCCCTCCTCGGCCACCTGGTCCTCGCGGACGGCGAGCAGCACCAGCGGGAAGCGGGCGTGCGCCTCGGGGGCGTACGGCAGCCAGGACGCGACCGGGCCGCCGCCCCGGGCCTTGGGCGCCGGATGGTACGGGTGGCCGGTGATCAGGGACTGCTCGGAGCGCAGATACGGGTCCGCGGGTGCCGTCGCCCGGGCGCGGGCGGTGAGCAGCGCTGCGACCGCGTCCCGGCTGTCGACCATCTCGGTGGGCAGATCGCCGCCCGGCAGCCCGG
>NZ_CM002285.1:1889452-1903280 GCF_000497445.1 Streptomyces roseochromogenus subsp. oscitans DS 12.976
GGGGTCGGCGGGCGGCGGCCGGCCCGCACCCGCAGCAGCCGCCCGCTCGGCAGTCGGTGGACCGGCAGGTCACCGGGGGCCGCGAGCGGCTCGGCCATCTCGCGCAGCAGGCAGTTCAGCAGGGGTGCGGCCGCGTAGGCGTCGGCGCGGGGGCCGACGGCGCCGGCGGGGGTATGAGGTCCACGCGATCCGTTCGTTTCGTCGGGGGTCGTCGCGCTCAGTATGTCTCCGTCCCTGACAATCGTCCTCCGCCGTCCACGTCCCCGAGGAGCCGCAGTGCACCGTCGCCCCGCCGCCGAGGCTATGGCCGAGGAGTTGGCCGTCGTCCGGCCCGCGCTGCTGCCCCGGTACACGGCGGAACTGCCGGGCGCCCGTGCCGCCGTACTGACCCGGCTGTGGCGGGCGCTGGCCCATGAGCCGCTGCCGTGGATCACCGGCCGGGTGCGGGGCGCGCACAGCCTCGCGCTGCACCTCGCCGACGGACGGACGCTGTACGGGCCGCACGCGGACCCGTATGCCACGAGCGCGTACGTCACCGGGGTCCGCCTGGACCGGGAGCGCCAGGTGGATCCGGCCGGGCTGATGACCGCCCTGGCGGTGCCGCACGCTGCCGCCTTCGCCGCCGAACTGGCGGGCAGCGTCGCCTCGTTGGCGTTGTCCCGGGCCGACGCGGAGCACGCGAAGGAGTGGCCGGAGCAGGACTGGGCGTGGGAGCAGCGGGTGACCGACGGTCATCCGTTCCACCCCAACTGCCGTTCCCGGCCCGGTTTCTCGGTGGCGGAGCAGCTGGCGTACGGCCCGGAGCACCGGCCGCTGGTGGAGCTGGGGACGGTGCCGGTGCCGGCGGACGAGTGCCTGGTGAGCGGCGACTGGCCGGCGGAACTGCGGGACGGCGGGCGGGTGCTGGTGCCCGTGCACCCGTGGCAGGCCGAGCACGTCCTCAAGCGGTCGTACGCCCCCTGGCGCCCGGCCCGTCCGCTGCTGTCCCTGCGCACCCTCGCGCCGGCCGACGGCCCGCATGTGAAGACCGCGCTGAGCACCCGGCTGACGTCCTCCGTGCGGGACATCTCCCTGTACTCGGTGCGGGCCGCCGCGCCGCTGTCCGCCCTCGGCGAGGAGCTGGCGGCGCGCACCGACGGCCTGCTGCACATCACCCGCACGCTGGGCGCGGTCTCGGCCCACTCCCCCGATCTGGCCGCGCTGCTGCGGGAGTCACCACAGGGGTACGCGGGTCCGGGCGAGCGGGTCGTTCCGGTGGCCGCGCTCGCCACGACCGGCCTGCCGGAGGCGCGGGGCTGGCTGGCCGCGTTCACCCGGCTGGCACTGACCGTGGGCCTGCGGCTGCTCGACCTGGGCGTGGCGCTGGAGGCGCACGGGCAGAACCTGCTGGTGATCCTGGCGGCCGACGGCACCCCGGTGCGGCTGGTCTACCGCGATCTGGCCGACATCCGGATCAGCCCGGCCAGGCTGGCCCGGCACGGCATCGCTCCGCCGCCGCTCACCGGCCGGCTGATCACCGACGACGAAACGGCGCTGCGCCGCAAGCTGTTCGGCTCCCTGGTGGGGGGCGCCCTGGCGGGTACGGCGGGTTCGGGCCCGGCGCTGGGCGCGGCGCTGTCGGCCGCCCTCCCTGGCCTGCCGGACACCCCCGACCTGCGCGCCCTGCGCGAAGGCCCGCTGCCGGCGAAGGCGTTGACCCTGATGCGGCTGTCCCCGGGAACGCCGGGCGACCAGTGGACGTCCCTGCCGAATCCGCTCGTTTTGGAGCCCGGCCCGTCCGATCAATAAGATCCGGCGATGATCACAAGACAACGGCTGGCGGCGGGGGTCTGTGCGCTGCTCGCCGCCCTGGCGGCCGGGATCGCGTTTCCCGGCGGAGCCGTCGCCGACGAGACACAGACGGCCGCGCCGAAGGTCGAACTCGTGCTGGACGTCAGCGGTTCGATGCGGACGCGGGACATCGACGGCGGCTCCCGGATGGCCGCGGCGAAGCAGGCGTTCGACGAGGTGCTGGACGCGACCCCGCAGGAGGTCCAGCTCGGCATCCGCACGCTGGGCGCCAACTACCCCGGCAACGACCGCAAGGAGGGCTGCAAGGACACCGCGCAGCTCTACCCCGTCGGCACGCTGAACCGGACCGACGCCAAGACGGCCGTGGCCACGCTGCAGCCCACCGGCTGGACGCCGATCGGGCCCGCCCTGCTGAAGGCGGCGGACGACCTGAACAGCGGCGGCGGAACGCGTCGTATCGTCCTGATCACCGACGGCGAGGACACCTGCCAGCCGCTCGACCCGTGCGAGGTGGCCCGGGAGATAGCGGCCAAGGGCGTCGGGCTGACCATCGACACCCTCGGCCTGGTGCCGGACGCCAAGACCCGCGACCAGCTCAGCTGCATCGCGGACGCCACCGGCGGCACCTACACCGACGTACGGCACAAGGAGCAACTGAGCAGCCGCGTCGGCCAGTTGGTCGACCGGGCGGCCGATCCGGTGGTGACGCCGGTGGCCACCGAGGGTGCCGCGCAGTGCGAGAAGGCGCCGACGCTGAAGTCCGGGCTGTACACGGACCGCGAGGAGTTCGGGCAGCAGCGCTGGTACAAGGTCGACGTCGATCCCGGCAAGGAGCTGCGCGCGTCGGTGAGCGTGGCCGACGACCGTGCCGTGGGACCGGACTACGGGGTGCTGCTGCGGGCGATGACCGTGCACGGACGGGAGATCGTGCGCGGCGAGGCGGCCGGCACGGGACGTACGGACGTGATCTCGACGGGTCTGCGCTATCCGAAGGCCGCGAGCGACGACGACAACGCGCCCGCGGAGACCGTGTGTCTGCAGGTCACCAACTCATTCGCGGCCGGCTCCGGGGTCAAGACCACGCCCGGGCTGCCGCTGGAACTGACCGTGGACGTCGTGGACGGGCCGTCGGGCCATCACGACGTGGCGTCCTTCGGTCTCGGCCGCGGCTGGTGGCTGCTGGGCGCGCTGGTGCTGACCGGCTTCCTGGCGGGTCTGCTGTGGGGCTGGCTGTCGCGCTGGCGGGTCGCGATCTGGAGGACGAACTGATGCGGATCACTCGCGTACTGGGCGGCGCGCTGCTGGCCCTGGGCCTGGCCGCCGGGCCGGCCGCCGCCGACACCCCGAGCCCTTCGCCGAGCGCGTCCGCCGACGGCTCGGCGCCCACCAAGGCGGGCACCTCCTTCCGCACGGCGACGGAGCTGGAGCAGGGGCAGCAGGCCACCGCGTCCGGCTCCACCGGTGACTACCTGTACTGGTCGTTCCCGGCGGACATCGGCCAGCGGCCCACCGTCAAGGCGACGGTGAAGCTCCCGCGGACGCACGGCGCCCAGAGCTGGCAGCTCGACGTCTACGACGGGTTGCGGCGCCGGCAGGCCTGCCAGTATGGCGCCGACCCCCGTACCGCCGCGCAGGACGCCTCCTCCATCGAGCTGGCCTGTGTGCTGCGTACGGTGCGCGGCTGGGCGGAGCCGTCGGCCGACGACCCCCTGCCGGGCACGTACTACATCCGGCTGACCGTCGTGGACCTCGGCGCCGCCGACCTCGGTCAGCCGGTGAGCGCCGTGGTGCGCGTCGACTCCAAGGACATCGGCGGTTCGGCCGCGGCGGACGGCTCGCTGGGCAAGCCGCTGGTGCCCGGTATCGCCGTCAAGTCCGAGGAGGAGACGGGCGGTTCGAAGGCAGCGGTGCTGTCCAGCTTCGGCTCGCACGACGGCTGGTCCTCCGGATGGTGGTCCGACCGGTGGGTGTGGACGGGGATCGGGGCCGTGCTGGCGGCTCTCGCCGGGATCGGGGGGTATGCGCTGACGCGGGGGTCGGGACGGCCGTCGCGGGTGCCGCCGGGCGTGTGAGCCGACATGACTGAAGGCCCGCCTTCCGGCGGGCCTTCGCTTTACCGCCGTCACGCCTCCCGCAGCGCCTTCGCCAGCGTGCCGTCGCCGGTCACCGTCACCCGCCCGGCCCGGATGGCGTCCGGCAGGGTCAGCTCTCCGCGCACTACCTCCTCGCATGTCGCCGCGTCCATCGTCATGCGGGCGTCGGCCTCGGTGGGCGCGGGGCCGTCGCCGTACACCGGGCCCTCTTCCGAGCCCACCCGAAGATGGAAGTCCCCTTCCTCCAGGCGGACTTCGACCAGACCCTCGCCGTCCAGGCCGCGCAGCAGCGGCAGGGCGAACCAGTGGGCTCGCACCGCGTCCGTCGGGCGGCGTTCACCCAGTTCCGGCGCGCCCCATGCGCTCAGCGCCTGGAGCACCGGCAGCAACTGCCGCCCGCGCTCGGTGAGTTCGTAGACGTAGGCCGCACCCGGCGGGGGCAGGCGGCGACGGGTCGTGAGGCCGTCGCGCTCCATGTCCTTCAGCCGGGAGGCGAGGACGTCCGTGCTCACGCCGGGCAGGTCCGCGTGCAGGTCCGTGTAGCGCCGGGGGCCGGCCAGCAGCTCCCGGACGATCAGCAGGGTCCAGCGGTCGCCGACGAGATCGAGGGCGCGGGCGGCGGAGCAGTACTGGTCGTAGCTTCGGCGTGGTGACATGCGACGCAGTCTAGACACGTTGTTGGACTTTCCAAGCTCCCACTTGGTAAAACCAAGCAACACACGTTTCCGGAGGGGCGCATGGAGTTCCGGCAGTCGAACAAGCTCAGCGAGGTCTGTTACGAGATCCGCGGCCCGGTGATCGAGCACGCCAACGCGCTGGAGAAGGCGGGGCACAGCGTGCTGCGCCTGAACACCGGCAACCCCGCGGCCTTCGGTTTCGAGGCGCCGGAGGAGATCCTCCAGGACATGATCCGGATGCTGCCGCAGGCGCACGGATACACCGACTCGCGCGGCGTCCTCTCCGCCCGCCGCGCGGTCGCCCAGCGCTATCAGAACCTGGGCCTGGAGGTGGGCGTCGACGACGTCTTCCTCGGCAACGGCGTCTCGGAGCTGGTCTCCATGGCCGTCACCGCGCTCGTGGAAGACGGCGACGAAATCCTCATCCCCGCCCCGGACTTCCCGCTCTGGACGGCCGCGACGACCCTGGCCGGCGGCAAGGCGGTCCACTACCTGTGCGACGAACAGGCCGACTGGAACCCGGACCTGGCCGACATGGCGGCGAAGATCACGGACCGGACGAAGGCGGTCGTGATCATCAACCCGAACAACCCGACCGGCGCGGTCTACCCGAAGGAGGTCGTCGAGGGCATCCTCGACCTCGCCCGCCGGCACGGCCTGATGGTGTTCGCCGACGAGATCTACGACCAGATCCTGTACGACGACGCGGTCCACCACTCCGCCGCGTCCCTCGCCCCCGACCTGGTCGTCCTCACCTTCTGCGGCCTGTCGAAGACATACCGGGTGGCGGGCTTCCGCTCCGGCTGGCTGGTCGTGACCGGTCCCAAGCAGCACGCGAAGGACTATCTGGAGGGCCTGACCATGCTCGCCTCCATGCGGCTGTGCGCCAACGCACCCGCGCAGTACGCCATCCAGGCCGCGCTCGGCGGCCGCCAGTCCATCCGCGAACTGACGCTGCCCGGCGGCCGGTTGTACGAGCAGCGGAACGTGGCCTGGGAGAAGCTCAACGAGATTCCCGGCGTGTCCTGTGTGAAGCCCAAGGGCGCGCTGTACGCGTTCCCGCGCATCGACCCGAAGGTGCACCGGATCCACGACGACGAGAAGTTCGTCCTCGACCTGCTGCTGCGCGAGAAGATCCAGGTGGTCCAGGGCACGGGCTTCAACTGGCCCTCCCCTGACCACTTCCGCATCCTCACCCTGCCGCACGCGGAGGACCTGGAGGCCGCGATCGGCCGGATCGGCCGCTTCCTCGGCGGGTACCGGCAGTAGTCACCGAGGCCGGGTGTCGCGAAGGCGGGTCGGGGGCGGAACGGGTGTCACCCACCCTGCCCGTCGCCGAGGACGAGGGCGAGGGTCGCCGTACCCGCGCTGCCGACCAGGGCCCGGCGGTCGCCCGACAGAGTGGGCGGGGCCAGGGTGAGGATGCGGATGCGGCGTGGGGCCTCGCTGAACAGGCCCTGACGTTCGGCCTTCACCGCCGCTTCCTTCAACGCCCAGGCCGCTGTGAGGAGTTCCGGGGTCTCGCCGCTGAGCTGTCGCTCCTCGGGGGCCATGACGTGGGCCGCGGCGCGGCGTACGGCGGGTGCGGCGGTCGTCTCGCACAGGTCCACGCCGACCGCGCCGGATGCGATGGCTGCCGCGACGTGGTGGGTCGTGTGGCTGAGGGAGACATGGAGGCCGGGGACCGAGACGCGGGGGCTGCCGTCGTCGCGGGGGAGGATCTCCACGTCGGTCACCGGCAGGCCCGTCAGCCAGGACACCACGGTCTTGGCGATCAGGCGGCCCGCTCCCCACTCGGCCTGCCGCCACGGTGGCAGACCGTGGAGGACGAGCCGTTCGGCGGGTGTGAACAGCGGCAGCCGCGACCAGGAGGGCCGCCGGCCGGGTGCGTCACGCCGGGCCACGAGGAGAGTCGCTCCGCCCCAGCGGTGGACTCGGCCCGGCGTGATCCCCGGGAACACGGTGTGCGACATGACGGGCTCCGGTCGTCACGCCGCGGGGGCGATGTCCGCGCCGCCGACCCGGCGCAGCTGTCGTTCCAGCGCCTCGACCGCGTACCGGATCTGCTCCGGCGTGTGCTCGCAGGTGAGGAAGAACCGCAGCCGGGCCAGCTCCTCGGGGACCGCCGGATGCAGGATCGGGTTGACGCTGATGCCCTCCTCGAAGAGGGCCCGGGCCAGCCGCAGCGTCTTCTCCGAGTCCCCCACGACGCACGGCACGATCGGCGTGCCCTCGCTGCTCCCCGTGTCGACACCCGCCCGGCGGGCCAGGCGCACGAACAGCGCCGCGTTCTCCCCGAGCCGGGCAGGACGCTCCGGTTCGGCCCGCAGCAGCCGCAGCGCGGTCAGCGAGGCGGCCGCGTCGGCCGGGGTCATCCCCGCGCTGTAGACGAAGCCCGGCGCGGTGTAGCGGAGGTAGTCGACCACGGCACGGTTCGCCGCGACGTAACCGCCGCACCCGGCCAGCGCCTTGGACAGGGTGCCCATCCACAGGTCGACGTCCGCGCGCTCGACGTCGAAGTGCTCGCCGACGCCGCGCCCGCCGGCGCCGAGTACGCCGATGCTGTGCGCCTCGTCGACCATGAGCAGAGCGCCATGCCGGCGCTTGACCGCGACGAGGGCGGGCAGGTCGGCGATGTCACCGTCCATGCTGTACACGCCCTCGGCCACTACCAGCACCCGTCGGTACTGATGGCGGATCTGGGTGAGGAGCGTGTCCAGGGCGTCCGCGTCGTTGTGCGGGAAGGGCCGCCGGGTCGCACCCGAGAGCCTGCAGCCCTGCAGGATGCTGTCGTGGGCGAGCGCGTCGTGGATGATCAGATCGCCCGGCCCGACGAGGTGCCCGATCACGGTGACGTTGGTGGCGTGACCGCTGGTCAGGGTGATCGCGTCCGCGGTCCCCAGGGTGCGGGCGAGTTCGCTCTCCAGGTCCCGGTGGAGCGGGCGGGTGCCGGACAGCAGCCGGCTCGCGGAAGCCGACGTGCCGTACCGGTCCACGGCCTCCTTGACGGCCTCGCGCACCGCGGGATGCGTGGCCAGGCCCAGGTAGTTGTAGCCGGAGAAGGAGATCAGTTCCCGGCCGTCGACGACCGTGCGGTCGGTCATGCCGCCTTCGTGGACCAGGAAGTAGGGGTTCGGCAGCCGGAGTTCACCGAACGCGTCCTTGCGCTCGTGGTGCGCGGTGACCTCGGGGAAGCACTCGATGCGCCGCCGCTCTTCCGGAGTCGGGACGTCGGCCGTCCCGGCGTCCCCCGTGACCAACGCCTTGATGCCTCCGACGGTCGGCCGAACGCATCTCTCGTCGATCGTCAGCGCGGGCCAGCGAGCCTTGAGCGAGGTGAACAGGTCGGTCAGCATCAGCGAGTCGAAGCCGAGGTCGTCAACCAGGTGTTGACCGGACCGCAGGTGATCCACCGGGTAGGCGCTGACGCGGGCTATGTGCTCGAGTACGGCGTCCTCGACCTCGGCGGCGGGAGAGGGGCCTGGTGGGGAGGACGCGTCGGGGACGGCTGCGGCACGCCGGGGCCGGGCGGTCGTGGTGGCGGTGTCGGTGGCGGTGTCAGTGGTGGCGGTGGCGGCGGTGGGCAGCGCGTCGCTCAGCTGCCTGAGGCTCGTCACCTGCTGCTGGATGAGGTCGAGCAGTTCGTGCATCGGGGTCTCCATGGTCGGGTGGTCGGACGGGACGCAGATCGAGGGATCGGCGGAAGGGCTGACCGAGTTGCCGGTCGGGGTGGGGAGCGTGTGACGCCCGCTCCCGGGATCGGGACGGCGCACCCAGTGGGACTGCTCCTCCAGCCGGGCCACCGGCAGGTCCAGGAGCCGGCGCTCGTCCTCCCGCACCAGGGCCCGAGGGTCGACCGGAACGCCCAGGACCGCCAGCCGGGCCAGCGCCCGCGGAAAACCGCACGCGTCGTTCGGCGCCGTACCGGCGAGGACGTGCACGTCGTCGTGGCCGGTGAGATTGCGGCGGACGGAGGTGAGGAGCGAACCGCCTCCCGTCACCTGGAGGAAGACACGGGCACCCGCGTCGTAGGCGCCGCGCACGGCGTCACCGAAACGGACCGGCGCGGAGGCGTGGCGGGACCAGAGCTCGCGCAGCAGCCCGGGCTCGCCACACACCGTCCCGCTCACGGCCGAGATGAACGGCAGGCGCGGCGTGGTGAGGGGGCGGCGGGCGAGATACGTGTGCACGGCGTCGTCGGCCCCGGCCAGTCGCGGAGTGTGGAAGGCGTGGGACGCGTCGAGGGCGGAGGTCGCGATTCCCGCCTCGGCGCACACCCGCCGCAGCGCGTCGAGCCCTTCCTCGGTGCCGCTCACCACGATCTGGCGCGCATGGTTGAAGCACGCGAGCCACACGCCGTCGATGTTCCGCACGAGACGCCGGCAGGTCCCCTTGTCGGCCTGCACGGCGAGCATCCCGCCGCGGGATTCGGCATCGGCCGCCCGCACCACCGCACCCCGATGGGCGAGCAGCCGTACGGTCTCCTCCTCGGTGAGGAAGCCGGCCGCCGCGGCCGCGGCGAACTCTCCGAGGCTGTGCCCGAGCACGAGGTCGGGGGCCACACCGCACGCGGCCAGCAGCCGGGTGGCGGCGATCTGCACGGTGCCGAGCAGGGGTTGGCACACCTCGGTGGCAGCGAGCCGCCGCCTCGATTCCGGGTCGTCGGCACGGTTGCCGTAGAGCAGACCGGACACATCGGTCCCCGCCTCGGTGCCGAGCGCGCCGACGACGCGGCGGAACTCGGGAAACCTCTGGTGGAGGTCGCGCAGCATGCCCGGCTGCTGACTGCCCTGGCCGGGGAAGACGAAGGCCACGCGACGCTCGGCGGGCGGCAGGGGCGCGTCGGCGGCGAAGGCACCGTCGCCGAGGTCACCCCGGGCTCCCTGAGCCAGCTGCTCGCGGGCCCGGCGCAGCCGCTGCGTGAACGCGGCGGGGTCGGCGGCCACGATCGCCAGCCTGCTGGGCAGCGGCTCGCGCCCGCCCAGGGTGTGGGCCAGCGCCGCCATCGACACGTCGGGCGTGTGCTCCAGGGTGCGAAGCAACTCGCCGATGTGCTTCCGGAGCAGCTCCGGGCTGCCTGCCGAGATCAGGGCGAGCTGGGGTTCGGGCGCGGACGGAGCGCCCGCGGGCCGTCGTACGGGGTCCGGGGCGAGCGCCTCCTGCAGGACCACGTGGACGTTCGTACCGCCGAAGCCGAACGCGCTGACGGCGGCGCACCGAACGGTGTGGCCGTCCGGCCACGGCCGCACGGTGCCGGCGATGCGCAGTCCGGCCGCCTCTAGCCCGAGACCGGGGTCGGGGGTGAACTCCGGCTGTGGCACGACCGTACGGTGGTGCAGGACCAGGGCGGTCTTGATCAGCCCCGCGATGCCCGCCGCGGACAGCGAGTGCCCGATGAGAGCCTTGCCCGAGGACAGGTAGCTCACGCCGGGGTCCTCGTCCGGGTGCTCGCTCCGCAGCCGGCGCAGCGCCTCCACCTCGACGCGGTCGCCGACCGGGGTGCCGGTGCCGTGGGCCTCGATGAACCCCACGGCGGAGGGCGGCAGCCCCGCGTCGGCGTAGGCGCGGCGCATGGCCCGCAGCTGTCCTTCGGGTGTCGGGGTCACGGGGCCGGGGCTGCTGCCGTCGTTGGCCGAGCCGATGCCCTTGATGACGGCGTAGACACGGTCACCCGCGGCGAGCGCGTCCCGCAGCGGCCGTACGACGACGGCGCCGGCGCCCTCGCCCAGGACGAAGCCGTCGGCCCGTTCGTCGAACGGACGGCACACCCCGTCGGCCGACAGTGCGCCGAGACGGGAGAAGCCCACAAGGCTGTCCGGGGTGAGACTGAGGTAGACACCGCCGACGACGGCCATGGTGCAGCTGCCCTGGCGCAGGTGGAGTACCGCCTGGTCGAGGGCGATCAGGGAACTGGAGCAGGCGGCGTCGACAGCGAAGCTGGGGCCGCCCAGGCCGAAGTGCCGGCTCACCGTGGCGGGTGCCATGTTGAGCAGGCTTCCCGGAACGGTGAAGGCGTCGGCGGCGGCGAGGTGTTCCACGGCCCGCTCCTTGAGCATCCGCGCGAGGGCGGGGTCGGCCCACCCGTCGACGACTCCGAGTGCCCTCAGCCTGGCCACCGCCAGCTCCCTGTAGTCGGAGACCGACAGGCCGAAGAAGACGCCGGTGCTCTCCCGGTCGAAGCCGCCCCGGCCGAGCCCCGCGTCGTCGAGGGCCTCGCGGGTGACGTCCAGCATCAGCCGGTGCTGTGGGTCCATGGCCTGCACACGGCGGGGCGGCAGACCGTAGTGCGGGGCGTCGAAGCGGTCCACTCCGTCGAGGAAGGCGACCTGGTCGGTGTAGGCAGTGTCGGGGGCGGAGCGGTCGACGGGGTCGTGGAACGCGGCGTGGTCCCAGCGCTCCTTCGGGACGGGGGCGAACTGCCGTTCCGCGCCGAGGAGGAGACGCCAGTACGCGTGGGTGTCGCGGGCGCCGGGGAAGCGGCAGCCGAGGCCGACGATGGCGATGTCGTTCATGGGGAGACCTGATTCGTGCGAGGGGGATGGGGATGAGGGGGCCGGTGTCATGCCCTTGCGGGCACGCGGTCCGGCGGGGGACGCTCCCGAGGCGGCCCGGCGGGAGGCGGCCGCCCGGCCGACGTCCACGGCGCCCACCAGTTCAGTCCGCCGGCGAGTCGCATGAGCGCCGGTACGAGGACCCCGCGCACGAGGGTCGCGTCGAGCAGGACGCCGAGGCCCGCCCCGATCCCGAAGAACTGCACGAGGGCCACCCGGGAGGTGCCGAAGGCCAGGAGCGTGAAGGCGAGCAGGGCACCCGCGGTGGTGACGATGCCGCCGGTGCGGGCGACTCCGTTCACGATCGCGTCGGCCGTGTCGTGCCCGGCGTCGTGCGCCTCCTTGATGCGGGCCAGGACGAAGACCTCGTAGTCGACCGAGAGCCCGAAGACGATGCAGAACAGCAGTACCGGCATGGTCGTGCTGAGTGGCCCGGGCGTGAACCCGAGGAGGGTGCTCAGGTGTCCGGCCTGGAAGACCCACACCATGGCGCCGAGGACCGCGGCGAGGCTCAGGCAGTTCAGCGCGATCGCCTTCAGCGGCAGGACGAGGCTGCGGGAGAAGAGGAACAGCAGCACGAACGTACTGGCTGCGATCACGGCGGCGGCGATCGGCAGCCGCCGGGCGATGGTGTCCTTGGCGTCGACGAGCGCCGCGCTCGGACCGCCGACGTGGATCTCGGTTCCCGCGGGCGTCGGTGTCCTGCGGATGGTGCGGACCAGGCGCTGGGCGGGGCCCGAACGCGGGTCGACCGACGGCACCACCGAGAACAGCGCGGGAGCGCCGGGACCGGACGGCAGCAGGCGGGTCGCCGCGGAGCCCGGCGGGGCGACCCGCCTGCCTTCCCGCCACACTCCGGACGGTCCGACGACTTCGGCCACGCCGGGCAGGCGGGACAGCCCGGGTGCGTAGTCGAGTGCGGTCTGCGGCGTGGGGCTCGTCAGGAACACCGTGAGGGCGCCGCCGCTGCCGCGGTCGAAGTCGCCGCGCAGCAGGTCGCCGGCCTGACGGCTGGACGTGATCCGGGGCAGCGCCCGGTCGTCGGGGGTGGCGAACTCCGCGTGGGTGAAGGGTGCCGCGAGCACCGCCAGCAGGGCCAGCACCGGCAGTGCGGCGAGCACCGGGCGGCATACGACGACCCCGGCCAGCCGCTCCCAGAACCGCGACGCGCAGCCGGCCCGGGCCCGGCGGCGCCAGGGCACCGCCCACGCGTTCACGCGCGGGCCGAGCAACGCCAGCAGCGCCGGCAGCACCGTGGTGGCCGCGACCGCGGCGACGGCCACCACGGCGATGCCGGCGTAGGCGAAGGAGCGCAGGAAGTACGGCGGGAAGAGCAGCAGCGCCGCCAGCGCCGCACAGACCGTGGCGGCGCTGAAGAAGATGGTGTGGCCCGCGGTGCACGCCGTGCGCCGGGCGGCCTCGCGGGACTCGTGCCCGGCGGTGAGTTCCTCCCGGAACCGGGAGACGATCAGCAGCCCGTAGTCGATGCCCAGGCCGAGGCCGAGCGCGGTGGTGAGGTTCAGCGCGAACACCGACACATCGGTCACGGCGCCGAGGAGGCTCAGGGCCAGCAGGGTCCCGCCGATCGCCAGGACGCCGATCAGCAGGGGCAGGGCCGCGGCCACCACGCTGCCGAACACCAGGACCAGCAGCGCGAGGGTGCCGGGCAGGACGACGGCCTCGGCCCGTTTCAGGTCGGCGGCGGCGAGGTGCTGCGTCTCGCTGCCGGCCAGGGCCGGGCCGCCGACCCGCACCGTGAGTGCCGGATCGCCGGACAGCGCCGCGCGCACTCGCTCGGCACGGGGGCCGAGCTGTTCCGCCCCGCCGTCGACGTGCGCCAGCAGCAGCGCCGAGCGGCCGTCCCTGCCCCGCAGCCCGGGCGCCCCGCCGCTCCAGTAGGAGGACACGTCGCTCACGTACGGCTGGGCGGCCAGGCGCCGGGTCAGTGTGCGTCCCTCGCCGCGCGTGGCGGAACCGTCGACGCCGCCGTGCCGGACCCGTACGACGACGATCAGGTTCGCGTCGGTGCCCGGGTACGGGGCGGTCACCCGGGCCGCGAAGCTGGAGTCGGAGGCGGGGTCGTCGTACCCCTGGGTCTTCAGCCGGCTCGTCGCCGACGCGCCGACGACGAGCGACAGGACGAGGAAGCCGAGGGCGGCGAGCAGCACGCATCGGGGGCGGCGGGTGGCGAAGGCGCCCAGCCAGCGGTACATCCCGCCTCCTTTCGGGTTGGCGTCCGCTCCGGCGGGGGGGTGTACGGACGGTCGGCTGCCACCGTCCCCCGCGAGCGAGGAGGCGCCCCAGCCCCGACTGTTCGTTACTTGACGGAGGGCGGGTCGCGCGCTAGGGGGCGCCGCGCACCAGGCCGACGGCGAGTCCGCCGCGCCCGGTTTCGCGAACATGTGCGAAGATCACGTGTCCCGTCGTCTCCGGCGGCGGGGCCGACCAGGGGGTTGCTTCGGTACGGGGTTCCCACGTACGCGCTCGACCGGCGCGCTGCCGTTCTCCCTGGTCCGGTGCCAGCAGACCAGGCAGACCAGGGGGAGGACCGTTGCTCTCGTATCGCATGGGCCGGGTGGCCGTGGCCGTGTTGTGTGCGGCGCCCATCGGGCTCGCGGCGCCCGCCGCGCAGGCGCGGGTGTCCACGCCGCCCGGACCCTCCGCCGGGCAGGAGGCCCGGCAGGCCGCGCGGTTCTGGACCGCGCAGCGCATGGCG
>NZ_CM002285.1:1903985-1936022 GCF_000497445.1 Streptomyces roseochromogenus subsp. oscitans DS 12.976
GGGCCGGACGGCACCGGGCGGGACCGGGCCAGGGGTGGCGGCGGCGGGCCGGCCGCAGGGCACCCTGTTCAAGGGGACCCGGCTCGTGGGGACGTTCTTCGGGTCCGACGGGCCTGGCGGCACCACCTGGCACTGCACGGGCAGCGTCATCGACACCTCCGTACGGAACGTCGTCCTCACGGCGGCCCACTGTGCGCTGAGCATGAAGGGCGACTACATCTTCGTCCCGCAGTTCGCGCAGGGTGCCGGCCCCGACCAGCAGCCGTACGGCATCTTCCACATCCAGCACATCTACCGAGACCCCCGGTACACGCCCGACAAGGGCTCGTCGACCACCAAGGGCCCCTCGTCCGACCTGGACACGGCCTTCGCCCGGGTCTCGCCCAACCAGAACGGCCGGTCCCTCCAGGACGCCGTGGGCGGCGGACTGACCTTCACCCGGCCAGGCGGCTACACACAGAAGAACGTCACCGTCGTCGGTTACCCCTCGTACCAGCACAACAGCACGGGACAGGCCGTCAAGTGCACCGTGCCGACGACGCAGCTTCCCGGCTACCGGCAGATGTCCATGACCTGCGGCGGCTACTACGGCGGCACGTCCGGCAGCCCGTGGATCACCGACTACCAGGACGACGGCCGCAGCGGGCACGTCATCGGCAACCTGGGCGGCTACAACGGCGGCGGCAACGACGCGAACGTGGACTACGTCAGCTACGCCCCGGCGTTCGGCGCCGACGCCGCGAACCTCCTCGCGGACGCGGTGGCGGGCCAGGACCCGGACTCCGGTCTGCCGCCGTACCAGGGCCTGCAGTTGCCCGGTGGCGCGGCCCGCTGGCAGAAGGCCGCGCTGATGGCCTCCGCCGACTATACCGGCGACCACCTCGGCGATCTGCTCGTCGTCTGGCCCGACGGCGGGGTCACCCTGTACCCGGGGGACGGTCAGGGCGGGTTCGGGTCCGAACAGCGGCTGCTGGCGGCCAACTCCACCTGGACGCACGCCCGGAGCATCACCGGCGGGACCTTCGGCGGCGGCCGGCCGGGCCTGCTGGTGCGCTGGTCCGACGGCGAGGTCACCCTGTACCCGGACTTCGGCGCCTCCGGCGTGGGCAGGGAAGTACAGATGGCCAAGCCCAACTCCGACTGGAAGAACGCCGTGCAGCTCACCGCCGGGCAGTTCCACGGTGCCAAGGGCGCGACCGATCTGCTGGTGCGCCGGTCCGACGGCAGCCTGATGCTGTACACGGGGATCCGCTCCGGCTCCTTCGGCACCGGCAAGCGCATCCTCGCGGCGAACAGCACCTGGACCAAGGCCGCGCTGCTGACCGGCGGCGCCCTCAAGGGCACGGCCGGCGCGGACCTGCTCGTGCGCTGGTCCGACGGCTCGCTCGACAGCTACACCGGCGTCTCGTCCGCCGGACTCGGTACCCGGTCCCGGCTGCTCGGCCCGAACGGCACATGGCAGCACGCGCAGGTCATGACCTCCGGCGACCTCACCTCCGACCACACCGGCAACGATCTGGTCGTGCGCTGGTCCGACGGCGAGACCTCACTGTACGCCGAGACCGGCGCCAAGGCCCTCGGCACCGAGAACACGCTGGTACCGCCGGGCACCTGACCGACGCGGGCGGCTGGTGCGTATGGCAGAACGACGCGGGGGTCCGGGCACCGCACGGCTCCCGTCCCGGCGTACCTCGCACGCACACCGGCCGAAGGCACCGGCAGGTGGGAATGCCCGGCGGCCCGCCGCCCGTTGACGATCTCCGTCAGCTATCACCGGACAGGGGGAACGACGCATGACGATCGACGTGCACGGAACGGTGGCGGAGGAATTCGAGGGCGTACGCGAGGAGTTCGCGGCGGTGCTCGCCGAGGAGCGGGACGATCCGGGCGCCCAGCTCGTGGTGTACCGGCGCGGGCGGCGCGTGGTGGATCTGTGGGGCGGCGACGGCATCGACGGGGACTCGCTGACGACCCTGTACTCCATCGCCAAGGGGGCCGCGCACCTCGTCGTCGCGCTGCTGGTGCAGGAAGGGGTGCTCGACCTGGACCGTGAAGTGGCCGCGTACTGGCCCGAGTTCGGCACCCACGGCAAGGACCGGCTGACCCTGGGCGAACTCCTGGAGCACCGGGCCGGTCTCGTCGGCGACGCCGAACAACCCTTTACCGTCGAGGAATTGGCCGACGACCGGATCACCGCGGCCCGGCTGGCGGAGCGCAGGCCGCTGTGGGAGCCCGGCAGCGCCTGGGGCTATCACGCCTTCGTCATCGGCGCCCTCACCGGCGAGGTGGTGCGCCGGGTGACCGGCCGCTCGATCCAGGAGCTGTACGAGGAGCGGATCCGGGCGCCGTACGGCCTCGACTACTACCTGGGCCTGCCCGCGGCGGCCGAGTCGCGCTGGGTGGACGTACAGCCGCTGGTGCCGACCCCGGAGGAGGCCGCGCTGCTGAAGGAGCGGGCGGCGGCCCCGGACAGCATCCGCGGCATCGCCTTCAACGCGCACGCGCCGGAGCCGCTCGATCTGGTGGCGTTCGGCAACCACCCCCGGGTGAAGGCGCTCGGACCGGCGTCCTCGGGCGGGGTGGGCAACGCGCGGGGCGTCGCCGGGATGTTCGCGGCCGCCATCAGCACCGTGGACGGCAGGCCGCCGCTGCTCACGCCCGCGACCGCGGCCCGGTTCGCCGCGCTGCGCACCCCGGGCGGGCCGGACCTGGTCACCGGCAGCGACGACCACTTCGCGCGCGGATTCGAGCACACCCCCGCGCTCTTCCCGTTCCTCGACCCCGGCACCTTCGGGCACAGCGGGGCGACCGGCTCGCTGGGCTTCGCCGACCCGGCGAACGGCATCGCGTACGCCTACACCCGGCGCCGGTTCAACTTCCCGTCGGGGGTGGGCGCCGCCTGGGAGAACGGCCGTCTGGCGCAGTCCGTCCTGCGGGCGGCCGCCGCCCTGTGACACCGTGCTGACAGACGAGCGGGAAGGGCGCTGACATGGGTGACCTCTTTCTCGTCCGGCACGGTGAGACCGAGTGGTCGCGGTCCGGACGGCACACCGGCTGGACCGACGTGCCCCTCACCGAGCACGGGCGGGAGGAGGCGCGCCGGCTGGTGCCGCTGCTCTGCTCGCACCGCATCGGTGCCGCGTTCGTCAGCCCCCTGCGGCGGGCCCGGGAGACCGCCGAGCTGATCGGGATCCACGACGCCCGGGTCGACGGCGACCTGCGCGAATGGGACTACGGCGGGTACGAGGGCGTGACCACCGTGGAGATCCAGCGGACCCGGCCCGGCTGGTTCCTGTTCACGGACGGGGTCGCGCCGGGGCCGCCGGAACATCCGGGCGAGACCCCGGAGCAGGTCGGCGAGCGCGCCGATCGCGTGCTGGCCAAGGCAGACGCAGCCCTCGACGACACCGAGGGCGTCGTCGTCCTGATCGCCCACGGCCACTTCCTGCGCGTCCTCACCGCCCGCCGCCTCGGCCTGCCGCCCCGGCACGGGGCCCTGTTCCAGCTGGCGACGGGAACCCTGTGCCGGCTGGGCACGGAGCACGGGCGGCCGGTGGTGGCGGGGTGGAACATCCGGCCGCCGGCGTAAGGGGCGGGGCCCGGCCGGGTACGGCGTCCCCGGGCGTTGTCAGACCCGGACCGTACTCTGCGAAGAGGCCGCCCTTCCGTGGACGGCCCGGGTCAGGGGACGGCTGCGGAAGGAGTGCGCTGTGACTCGACCGCCGAGCGCCGCGCAGCGGCGTGTGATCGAGGGCGCCGATCCGGTGACCGGGCGGCTGCGCGGTACGGAGGCGCAGCTGGCTGCGCTGGTGAAGCGCGGGCTGGCCTTCCGCCACCCGCGCCCGCCGCACGAGCACTTCCTCACCCCGGCGGGCCATCGCATACGGGAGGCCGTACCCGAGCCGGTGACGCGGGAACCCGTGCCGGACGCGGGCGTGTTCGCGGCGCGGGTCGGCGGCGCGGAGGATCCGCCCGGGGACGCCGCGGCGCGGCTGCGTGAGGTGTGCGGCGCCTGGCAGGGGCTGCTGGAGCTGCGCCGGATGACCAGCCCCGACGGCGCCGTGGACCGGCCGTGCGGCTGGGAACGGGCGCATCTGGTCCGGGCCGCCGCGCTCGCCCTGGAGGCGGCCGGGCACCGGCCGGCGGACGGGGGTGCGGACGGCTACCGGGTGCGCGCGACCCCGCAGCCGGAGGCGGTCGCCGTGTACGCGCCGGACGCGGAGAGCCTGGCGGCCTGCGCGGCCACCCTGGAGCGCGCGGGCTGGCAGGCCGGCGAGTACACCGAGCCGCGGACGAGGGTGCGCTATCTGCTCGCCTCACCACGCCGGGTGTGATCGGCGTGCCAGGATCGGAGGGTCAGTGTGCCGTACAGAGAAGGGGAACCCGTGAGTGAGCCGTTTTCCGTGCGCGTCAGCGTCCGTGGCTACGAGACCGACACCCAGGGACACCTCAACCAGTCCGTGTACCTCAACTACGCGGAGCACGCCCGCTGGTCGCTGCTCCAGGCGGCGGGCATAGGCCAGGCGCGGCTCGTGGCCCGGGGTGTGGGTCCGGTGGCGCTGGAGACGACCATCCGCTACGAGCGCGAACTGCTCGCCGGCGACGAAGTCGATGTGACCTGTGCGTTCGAGTGGGGTGGCGGCAAGACATTCCGGATCCTGCAGGAGATACGCAAGGCCGACGGTACGGTGGCGGCCCGGATCAGCGCGGTCGTGGGCCTGCTGGACCTCAAGGAGCGCAAGCTGCTCACCGACCCGCGGGAGGTGTTCAAGCAACTGGCCACGGACCTCGCCTTGTTCGGCCTGTGACTCCGGAGGCTGTCTGCTCGACCTCACCCGGGCCGGGCACGCCCCTTGGTCCCAACTCGCCGCCGTCACCGGCTACTTCGACCAGTCGCACATGTCGTCCGGATGCCGCGTCCTGATGGGTGTCCCGCCGCGCTCGTACTTCACCGGCCGGCTGCCCGCCCGGACGCCCTGCCAGTCGGTGTCGCGCTTCTGAGCGAGCCCTCTCACGGTGTGGCCTGGTCGCGGCGCAGCGGCACAGGCACCTGGTTGAAGCCGTAGTACAGGGCGAGGAGGCCGTGCGCGGCGAGGGTCAGGGGGGCGGAGACGAAGGCGAGGCCCACCGTCAGGGGGTAGCCGAGGGAGCCGAGCGCGAAGCGGCGGCGGGTGGCGCGGGCCGCCGTGGTGTCCACGCGGGCGTCGAAGAGGTGGCCGGTGCGGGTGAGATGCCACCACAGTGCCTGGAAGGCGAGGGCCATGGCGACCATGACCAGGCTGTAGACCGCGGCCGCCGCATGCGAGGCGGTGCCCTCGCGCAGGTACTCGGCGAGCATCGCGGTCGGCCAGGGCACGGCGGCCACGACCATCAGCACCAGCAGGTTCACGAACATCAGCGTGCGGTCGACCCGGGCGACGTAACTGAACACCTGGTGGTGGTTCACCCACATGATCCCGATGACCAGGAAGCTCACCACATAAGCGGCGTACGACGGCCACTGCGCGCCGATCGCCGCCCACAGGCCGCCGTGGTCACCGGTCCTGGGCACCTTGATGTCCAGGATGAGCAGGGTGATGGCGATGGCGAACACGCCGTCGCTGAAGGCCTCGACCCGGCCGGACTCGTTCATGGGCATGCGGTCAAGACTGCCCGATACCACGCTGCGGGGCACGGCACTTGCCGTGCCCCGGGCGGGTGTTCAGTGGGCCGGTGTGAGTTCCTGGCCCGCCTCCATCGGGTGCGTGACGTCCTCGGCTTCGTCGCCCTTGCCGAAGTGGTTGAAGACGAGGTTCAGCAGGACGGCGGCGACACAGCCGGTGGAGATGCCGGAGTCCAGGACGATCTTCGCGGTCTCGGGGAAGGCGTGGTAGAAGCCCGGCGCGGTGATCGGGATGAGGCCGACCGCGAGGGAGACGGCGACGATCAGGACATTGTTGTCCTTCTCCAGTCCGGCCCTGACCAGGGTCTGGATGCCGCTCGCGGCGACCGAGCCGAACAGGACGACGCCGGCACCGCCGAGGACCGGGCGGGGGACGACCGCGATGAGCGAGGCGGCCATCGGACACAGGCCCATCAGGACCAGGAAGCCGCCGCCCACGGCGACGACGAAGCGGCTGCGGATCCGGGTCATGGCGACCAGGCCGATGTTCTGCGCGAAGGCGCTGCACATGAAGCCGTTGAACAGCGGGCTGAGCGCGGAGCCGAGGGTGTCGGCGCGCAGGCCGGCCGCGATGGTCTTCTCGTCCGAGGGGCGTTCGACGATCTCGCCGAGCGCCAGCATGTCGGCTGTGGACTCGGTCATGGAGACGACCATGACCACGCACATCGACAGGATCGCCGCGATGTGGAAGGTCGGGGCGCCGAAGTGGAACGGCGTCGGGAAGCCGACGACGTCGGCATGGGCGACGGGGCTGAAGTCCGCGGCGCCGAAGGGTATCGCGATGAGCGTGCCGAGGATCAGGCCGAGCAGGACCGCGATCTGCTTGACGAAGCCACGGGTGAAGCGGCGCAGCAGCAGGACGATCAGGAGGGTGATGCCGGCGAGGGTGAGGTTGGTCGTCGAGCCGTAGTCGTGCGCGGCGGGGTTCGGGCCCTGGGCCCAGCCGAAGGCGACGGGCAGCAGGGAGACGCCGATCAGGGTGATGACCGAGCCGGTGACGACGGGCGGGAAGAAGCGGATGGCCTTGCTGAAGAAGGGGGCGGCGACGAAGCCGAGCAGACCGGCGACGATGACCGCGCCGAAGATCATCGGCAGGGCGTCGGACTTGTCCTTGGCGGAGGCGACGATCGCTGTCATGGGGGCGACACCGGCGAAGGTGACGCCGTTGACGAAGGGGAGGCGGGCGCCGATCTTCCAGATGCCGAGGGTCTGCAGGAAGGTGGCGAGCCCGGCGGTGAACAGACAGGCTCCGGTGAGGAAGGTGAGGTCGGTGGCGGACAGGCCTACGGCCGCGCCGACGATCAGGGGTGGGGCGACGACTCCCGCGTACATGGCAGCCACGTGCTGCAGTCCGCTGGTCGCCATTTTGAGGGCGGGGAGTTTCTCGTCTACTGGATGGGCGGCCACGGCGGCTCCTCCGGTCGGGTAACACGTCGTCGTCAACGCGGGTTTCATGGAGGTGGTGCGAGTGATCGTGCGGGACCGGGACGGGGTGGCGCTGAGCGGTCGAGCGGTGACCGTTCCGGGGCGCGTGCGTCCACACGCGCCCCGGAGACGGCTGTCGTGAACCCCGCTCGGGTCCACGAACCCCGGCCGGGAGCCGTCCCTCCCGACCGGAGCGTGTCCGGCGAGCCGCCCACAGGGGGCGACCGCCGCGTCTTCCGGCAGGCCGCCTGTACGAGGCGAACTGCCAAGTCCTCCGGCAACCCGCCCGTACAAGGCGAACTGCCAAGTCCTCCGGCAAGCCGGCCGCATGTTCCGGCCTGCCGAGACCTGCGGCGAGCCACCCGTACCGGGCGACCGCCACGTTTTCCGGCAACCCGCCCGTACGAGGCGAACTGCCAAGTCCTCCGGCAAGCCGGCCGCATGTTCCGGCCTGCCGAGACCTGCGGCGAGCCACCCGTACCGGGCGACCGCCACGTTTTCCGGCGAGCCCCCCGTAGAGGGCGACCGCCAAGATTGCCGGCGGGCCACATGTGCGGGGCGACCGCCGCGTTTGTCGAGTTGTCGACGGACCACCCGTGCGGGGCGGCCGTCGCGTCCTTCGGCGGGGCCGCTCGGGGCGGCTTCGCCGTAGGCGTCCGGTGGGCCGGCCGTGGGAGCGGCCGGCCTCCGGAGTCGGTGGGGATCAGGCCTGGGCGGTGATCCGGGCGAGGCGCTGGGCCTCTTCTCGGGTGGAGCGGGCGATGGCGTCCTCGTCGACGTGGAGCAGGCGGCCGTTCTCCACGATCTGCCGGCCGTTGACGAAGGAGGCGCTGACCGGGGCCGCCGCACCGAAGACCAGCGCGGTCACCGGGTCGGCGATGGAGGCGTGGGCGAGAGTGTCCATCTTCCACAGCACCACGTCGGCCAGCTTGCCGGCCTCCAGCGAGCCGATCTGGTCGGCCCGGCCGAGCACCTGCGCGCCGCCGTGGGTGCCGAGCCGCAGCGCCTGACGGGCATTGAGCGCGGCCTCGCGGTGGGCGCCGAGGCGGTTGATCAGCAGGGCGTTGCGCAGTTCGGTGTGGAGTTCGCCGGACTCGTTGGACGCGGTGCCGTCGACGCCGAGGCCGACCGGGACGCCCGCCTTCAGCATGTCGGGGACGCGGGCGATGCCGGCGGCGAGGCGGGCGTTGGACGAGGGACAGTGGGCGACACCGGTCTTGGTGCGGGCGAAGGCGGCGATGTCGGAGTCGTTCATGTGGACGCAGTGCGCCATCCACACGTCCTCACCGAGCCAGCCGGTGGACTCGAAGTAGTCCGTCGGGCCCATGCCGAACAGCTCGTGGCAGAACTTCTCCTCCTCCACGGTCTCCGAACCGTGGGTGTGCAGCCGTACGCCCAGCCGGCGCGCCAACTCGGCGCCCTGCTTGAGGAGTTCGGTGGACACGGAGAAGGGGGAGCAGGGGGCGACGGCCACCTGGGTCATGGCGTCGAAGGAGGCGTCGTGGTGCCGCTTGACCGTCTCCTCGGTTCCGGCGAGCGCGCCCTCCAGGGTCTCGACGGCGAAGTCCGGCGGCAGGCCGCCGTCCTTCTCGCTGCGGTCCATCGAGCCGCGGGCCAGCGTGAAGCGGACGCCCATCTCGGCGGCGGCCCGGATGATCGACCCGGACAGGTCGCCTGAGCCGTGCGGGTAGACGTAGTGGTGGTCCATGGCGGTGGTGACACCACCGCGGGCCATCATGGCGAGGGAGCCCTGCGCGGCCGCATAGGTCATCTGCTCGTCGATGCGCGCCCAGGTGGGGTAGAGCGCGACGAGCCAGTTGAACAGGTTGTGGTCGGTGGCCAGGCCCCGGGTGATCCACTGGTAGAAGTGGTGGTGGGTGTTGACCAGACCGGGCGTGGCCAGATGGCCGCTCGCGTCGATCCGGCGCACCACGTTCCCGAGGTTCGCGGGGGCCTGGCCCGCGCCGAGCGACTCGATGCGGTTGCCGGCGAGGACCAGGTACCCGGAGGCGTACTCGGTGTCGCCCGCGTCCACGGTCGCGATGGCGCAGTTCTCGATGACGATGCGCTGGTCTGCCGATGGTGCCATCGTGCTTCCTTGTCTTTCAGTGGCGGGCCGTGGACCGAAGGGGTGTCCACGGGGAGGGCACGGCAGGACCCTAGGAGGATTTGAGTGCCGGGGCGGGGCTGCCGCTCCGGGTGCCGAGATGGTGGAAGAACAGATTGAGCAGGACCGCGACGAGCGCGCCCGCGCTGATGCCCGA
Organism: Streptomyces roseochromogenus subsp. oscitans DS 12.976; assembly: GCF_000497445.1. NCBI lineage: Bacteria > Bacillati > Actinomycetota > Actinomycetes > Kitasatosporales > Streptomycetaceae > Streptomyces > Streptomyces roseochromogenus. The sequence continues at coordinate 1,913,337 of NZ_CM002285.1, forward strand.
GCCGAGCACGGTCTGCGCCCAGGCCGGGAAGCCGGCATAGAAGGTCGGTGCGGCCAGCGGGATGATGCCGGCGCCGAGTGCCACGGCGACCAGGACGATGTTGGAGCTGTCGTCGAGCCCGGCTTCCGACAGTGTACGGATACCGCTGACGGCGATGGAGCCGAAGAGCACGATGCCCGCGCCGCCGAGGACCGGCAGGGGGACCAGGGAGACGACCGCGCCGAGGACCGGGAACGCGCCGAGGACGAGCAGGGCGCCACCGGCGACCGCGACGACATAGCGGCTGCGCACCCGGGTCAACGACACCACGCCGACGTTCTGGGCGAAGGCGGAGGTGGGGAAGCCGCCGAAGACGGGCCCGAGCAGGGTGGCGATGCCGTCGGTGCGCAGGCCCCGGGTGAGGGTCTGCGCGTCGGTGCGGCGCCCGCAGATCTCGCCGAGGGCGAGCATGCCGGCGCTCGACTCGGTCATCAGCACCAGCATCACGATGCACAGCGACAGGACGGCCGCGGGCTGGAACACGGGCGCGCCGAAGCCGAACGGCGCCGGCAGCGCGGCGACGGGCGCGGACTTCAGGGTGCCGAAGTCGGCCATGCCGAACGGGATGGCGGTCAGGGTGCCGATGAGCAGCCCGAAGAGCAGGGCGACCTGCTTGACGAAGCCGCGGCCGAAGCGCTGGATCAGCAGGATGACGGCGAGTGTGAAGCCGGCGAGCGCGAGGTTCCGCATGGCGCCGAAGTCGGGGGCGGTCTTGTCACCGCCCTGTGCCCAGCTGACCGGGACCGGCAGCAGGGTGACGCCGATCAAGGTGATGACGACGCCGGTGACGAGCGGCGGGAAGAAGCGCAGCAGCCGCCCGAAGAAGGGTCCGACGGCGAGGCAGAAGACGCCGGCGACCATCACCGCGCCGTAGATGGCCGGGAGTTGGTGCCCCTTGCTGTTGGTCTCGGCGATCGCGAGGATCGGGGCGATGCCGGCGGAGGAGGCGGCGTTGACGAAGGGCAGCCGGTTGCCGACGAGGCCCCTGACGCCGATGGTCTGCAGGACGGTCGCGACACCCGCGATCAGCAGGCTCGCGGCGATCAGCCGGGTGCGGGCGGCCAGGTCGAGTCCGCAGGCCTGGCCGATGATGAGCGGAGGAGTGACGACGCCCGCGTACATCGCGGCGATGTGCTGGAGCGCGGCGGGGACGAGCCGCGCGACAGGAAGCTTCTCGTCCACCGGGTGCACGGACGTGACGGCGTCCTCGGTGTGCACCGGCGGGGTGGAACAGGGGGCTTCGGCCGGTCCCTGTGCAGGCTGTGCCATGGGGTTCCCTCCGGTGTGGCGTATCCCCGGCCCGGGCGGCAGGACCGGGGACACGCGTCCCGCGTCAGAGGTTGGTCATGTCGACCGGGATCTTCGGCTCACAGCCGTCCCGGAGGATGGTCGCCTCGATCAGGCCGTAGGGCCGGTCGGCGGCGTAGTAGACCTCGTTGTCGTTCTTGAGCCCGAAGGGCTCCAGGTCGACCAGGAAGTGGTGCTTGTTCGGCAGCGAGAAGCGGACCTCGTCGATCTCGCTGCGGTTGTTGATGATGCGCGAACCCATCTGGTACAGCGTCTGCTGCAGGGAGAGGGAGTACGTCTCGGCGAAGGCCTGGAGCATGTGCTTCTTGACCTGCTCGTAGGACTTCTCCCAGTTGGGCATCTTCTGCTCGTCGTCGGTCCAGTTGAACCGCCAGCGGGCGGAGACCTGGGTCGCCAGGATGCGGTCGTACGCCTCCTGCAGGGTCGTGTACTTGTCCTTGACGTAACCCCAGAATTCAGAGTTCGTCGAGTTCATCACGATGAGGTCCTTCAGACCGGAGACGACCTCCCACTTCTCACCGTCGTAGGTGACCTGGGTGACGCGGATCTCCTGGCCCTTGCGGACGAAGGAGTGCTTGACCTCGTCGGCGCCGATGAACTTGGAGTTGGCGTCGGAGGTCTCGATCCGCTCCCAGGCGTACTCCTCGATCCGGATCCGGGCGCGGTGGATCGGCTCCTGCGAGGTGACGAAGTGGCGGGCGAGGTGGATGCCGAACTGCTCGGCGGACTCGATGCCGTACTCCTTGGCGAACGCGAACACCGTGTTCTTGGTGGTGTCGGTCGGCAGGACGTTGGCATTGGAGCCGGAGTAGTGGACCTCGTCCATGTCGCCGCTCAGGGCGACGGAGACATTGAGGTCCTTGATGTGGTGGGTGGCGCCGTCCCGCGTGATCTTGACGACTCGGTTCTCGGCTTTGCCGTACTGGTTCTGTCCAAGAATCGTGGGCATGGTGTCTGCTAGCTCCCTCGGTAAACGGAGTAGCCGAACGGGTTGAGCAGCAGCGGTACGTGGTAGTGCTCGCCCGGTACGACGGCGAACGTGATCGCCACCTCCGGGAAGAACACGGCGCGTCCGCTGTCCCGATTCGCGGGGGCGTCCTGCTGCGCATCGGCTTGCTTGTTCTCGAACTGCAAGAAATACGCCTCGACCGCGAAGTCGAGCCGTACGTGTGTGGTCCCCTCCGGCAGTGCCGGCAGGTCCTTGCACCGGCCGTCGGCGTCGGTCGCGGAGCCGCCGAGCGTCTTCCAGTCCGCATCCGGGCCGCTGCGGGCCGCGAGCTGGATGGCGACGCCCTCGGCGGGGCGGCCGATCGAGGTGTCCAGGATGTGGGTGGACACGGAGGCGGTGGTGCTGGTGCTCATGGTGTCAGGCCTCCTCTTCGACGAGTCGGGCCAGTCGGATGCGGTTGATCTTGCCCAGCTCGGTGCGGACGATCTCCCGCTCCTGCTCCGGCGCGTTCCCGATCCGCTCCTTGACGGCGTCGCGCATCTGCTCACCGGTCCGGCCGGTGGCGCAGATCAGGAACACATGGCCGAACTTGTCCTGGTAGGCCAGGTTGAGTTCGAGCATCTCTGCCTTGAGCGCCTCCGAGGCGCCGGCCATGCCGCGCTGCTCGCGGGCGGAGGTGGGGTCGCCGGGCTTGGGGCGGCCGATCGGCGGGTGTCCCGCCATGGCCTCCTCCAGGTCCGCCGTGGTCAGCTCGGCCATGGCGGCGTCACTGGTCGCGTAGAGCTCGTCGGCGCCGGCGTAGGGGCGGGCGGCGAGCAGCCGCCGGGCCCACGCGGTGGAGGCACACGCCTCGTGGAGGGCGGCGAGTGCCGCGCGTTCCTCCAGGTCGTTGAACCGGGCCAGACCCGGGGGCGTGGAAGTCGAAGTCACGGGAGCCTCCGTGGCCGGATTCGGCCTTCGTGCTGAACGGGCTGCGAACAGCTAACGCCCTCCGAAACACCACGTCAACACTTTGTTGAAAATTCGGCGGCAACGCCACGGATCCCGTGGCGCCGGCTCAGGCACCCTTCTCTCGGTTGAGGTAGTTGTAGACGGTGAAGCGGCTCACCCCGAGCGCGCCGGCCACGGTTTCCACGCCGTGCCGTACGGCGAAGGCGCCGCGGGCCTCCAGTATCCGCACGACCTCCTGTTTCGCTTTGCGGTCCAGGTCGGCCAGCGGGCGGCCCTCCCTGCGCTCCATGGCGGCCAGGATGTGGTCCAGGGAGTCGGCGAGCTGAGGCAGGCGTACGGCGACGACGTCGACGCCCTCCCAGGCGAGGACGACGTCCTCGGGGCCGGCCTCGTCGGTCGGGATCATCTCCCCGCCCATGGCATCGACCAGCGGTTTCACAGCCGTGATGAAGGGCTCGTCGCCGGTGCCGGTCATTCGCCCGCTCCGATCACGTTGACCTGCAGCGAGATCCGGGTGGCACCGGCTTCCAGGGACTTGCGCAGCAGCGCGTCCACGGCGCTCAGCACCGCGTCGGCGCCGCCCTCCGCCGTGTTGCCGAACGGGCCGACGTCCACCGCGTCCAGCTCCGCCGCCTCGATCACCTCGCGGGCCGCCATCGCGTGCGCGGGCGCCTCGTCCAGGTCGAAAGGCTCGGTCGTGAACTCCACTCTCAATCGCATTGCGCCCCAAAACATCCATCTGACCTGCACCTTTACCCCGATCTCCCTTCGCGAGGGCACATCAGGGCACAACGGGGACACATCGACCGACTGCTCCACAGCCACGATGCACCGCAGGCCGATCAATTTCACGGCGACGAGCCGGTTCGCCCGTCACGAGGGGACCCTAGCCGACCAGAGCATGCCTCCGCCCTGCCCGTGACCCAGGAACTGACGTCGAATGTCACACCCCCGGGTACGGCCGGTTACGGGTCCCGCCCGCTCTCACCTTGACTCTGAGTGACCACTCGCAGGGAGCGTGGTCGACGACGAAGCGGTTGGCAGGGCTGAGGTTGTGGGGCCCAAGGTGTGCGGTCGCCGTCGCGGGCGAGGACGAGCAGGTCGGCTCCTTCGGCCGCAGCGACGACCTCCCGCTCGACACGACCGGTCCGCTCCAGGCAGGTGCAGGTGCGTCCGAGGCGAGCTTCGGCGGCCATGAGGAGCTGCCGGGCTGATGTGGCAGCCAGGTCCTCCAGTCGGGTGCCGGGGTCGCGCTCTCCGTGGCCGCGTCCGAGCAGTCCGGCGAACGCGCCGTGTGCGACGCCTGGGACCTCGTGGCCGCTGACGTGGAGCAGGACGATCTCGGCGGCCTCCGTGACATGCGTGCGGGCGGCGTCGACGCAGGCGGGTCAGGTGCCCTCGGTGATCCAGACGACGACGGCCACGGCTTCATCCTCCGACGATCTGCAGTGCTCCCCACAGTGCCACCACGGACAGCGCCAGTGCGGCGGGCACGACGAGCAACCCCAGCCGGGTGAACTCGCCCAGGTCCACGTCGGTGTCGTGTTCACGGACGATGCGCCGCCACAGCAGGGTGGCCAGGGAGCCGGCGTAAGTGAGGTTGGGGCCGATGTTCACCCCGAGCAGCACCGCCAGAACTGCGCCGGCCCCGGCCGGAGCGGCGAGCGGTAGCAGGACGAGGGTGGCGGGCAGGTTGTTGATCACGTTCGCCAGGAGGGCGGCAAGAGCGGCGATACCGAGCAGGGCGGGCAGCGCAGTGCCGTGCGGGACGAGGTGCGCGAGGGCGGAGGCGAGGCCGTTGTCGACCACCGCGCGGACCACGACGCCGAGCGCCAGCACGAAGGCCAGGAACGGCACCGCGGCGGAGCGGGCGATCGTGGCCGGGGTGGTGCGGCGCCGGGCCAGGGCGCGGGCGGCGAGCACCAGGGCGCCGGCCAGCGCCGCCCAAGCCGGGTTGATGCCGAGCGCGGAGGTGAGGACGAACCCGGCCAGCGTGCAGGCGACGGTGACCAGGGCGAACAGCGGCATCTCCGGCGCCGCCCCGACGGGTGGAGCCTGAGCGCCCGCGTCCAGGTCGGTGGCGAAGAACCGCCGCAGGACCGCGTACTCGACGGCGATGCCGGCCAACCACGGCAGCGCCATCAGTGCAGCGAAGCGGGTGAAGGTCAGTCCGCTGGCCGCGAAGGCGAGCAGGTTGGTGAGGTTGGAGACCGGCAGCAGCAGCGAGGCGGTGTTGGAGAGGTGGGTGCAGGCGTAGACGTGCGGTTTGGGACGGGCGCCGAGTCGGGCGGCGGTGGCGAACACCACCGGGGTGAGCAGGACCACGGTGGCGTCCAGGCTGAGCACCGCCGTGATCACCGACGCGACCGCGAACACCTGCACCAGCAGCCGACGCGGGTGCCCCACGGCGGTTCGGGCCATCCAGGCCCCGCAGGCGTGGAACAGGCCCTCGTCATCGCACAGCTGGGCGAGCACGAGCACGGCCGCGAGAAAGCCGATCACCGGGCCGAGCCGGGCGGCCTCGGCCGCCGCGTGGTCCAGCGAGATCGCGCCCGTGGCGATCACCAACCCTGCCGCCGGGACCGCGACCACTGCCTCCGGCCAGCCCCACGGCCGCACCACCGCGCAGGCCAGCACCACCACCAGCAGGCCGACCGACAATGCCTCCGCGATAGACGTGTTCAGGGTCTGCTCCTTGCAGGCGGTGGCGACGGGCGCCACTCATCGAAGCAGAAAGCCTTGCAGGTACGACCCACTGCATGTCTTGGCCATCCGGCGCACGTGGTGGTTCCAGCTGAAAGCGGACACTTAGCGTATCCATCGACGCGGCCAGATACGGCTAGATATCCGTCACAGCCAGGATCGCGAAGACCTCCAGACAAAAACAGTCCCCGGTAGTGCTGCACGTGTCCTTAAGCTTCAGTCGTCACTGCCGCTTCGGTATCGCGCCGGCTTGCCGGGGGCCTAAACCACATCCTGTCCGAGTCACTCCGCCGACTAGACGTCCTCACCAGCTTTATGACTGTTCCGGTGCTGTGGCCTAGCAATCAGCCTGCACAGAATTCACCTCAAGTCAATACACTCTTGGGTAAATTTTTTCGCCGACCCAGACGCTCCGCACTGACCGTGCACAGAACCACGACCCGCGATTCGTCCGTGAGCACGTCGTCGATCCGGATGCGGAACGAGCCCCCGGACAGCTCCATCACCCGCCCGAAGAATCGGAACATGCCAGGTGATGTCGCCGGCACCGAAAGCTTTGTACGCCCCCTCGACCAGTTTCCGGTTGTCGGTGGCCATCGTTGCCGGTGCGAGCTGCGAGCCGGGCCGATATCGCGAGCGAGAAGCGACAGCGCCAGAAGCCGTCGAGGCATGCATCGGTGAGTGCGGCGGCCACCTGCGTGCACGCGCATCCAGCCGCGGGCGTCACTCTCCGTCGACGCCCGGTCGGATCTCGACGGTGAAGGCCGCGTCGGCGGGGCCGGCGCCTTCCTCGTCCTCCCAGACGATCACGCGCACGTGTTGCTGGACGGCGCCATGGCGGTCCCACTCGGTCACCAGGTCGGTGACTACGAGGGCGGCGACGTACTCGGCGTCCTCCTCCGGGTCGTCGGTGGTGACGGTCCCCCGCCAACGCTCGGGATGGTCGCCGTAGGGGCGCCAGCCCTCGGAGCCGTGCGGCTCCTCCACCCGGTACACCCAGTCCGTCTCGGTACTCATGAGCCGCTCCCGTCACCTTCCCTGCGGTTGCCAGGTGGCCGGCTGCCCGGCGCCCGCCCTGCTCTCACTTCTGGTTCAGGAGGCGTGGCCGAACCCGCTTGAGTGGATGACACGCCCGTGGCGGCGGTGGCTGTCGGGCTCGCGGTGGAGCGCGACGAGAGCCGCGTCGTCGTTGAGGCGCCCACGGGTATGGGCGAGCAGATCGCGCTGGATGTGGTGGAGCAGTGATTCGGGGCCGGCCTTGTTCCACTGGGCGGCCCGTGCCTCGAAGGGGTAGAAGCGGCCCTGGGCGTCGCGGGCTTCGATGACGCCGTCCGTGTAGAGCAGGAGGGTGTCGCCGGGCTCGAAGGAAACCACGTCGATGGTGTATGCATCCGGTCCCGTCTCCGCGATGCCCAGGGGCGGCGCGGGGTGCAGGCTGGGGACGGTCAGCGCGTTACCGGGGCTGAGCAGCAGGGGCGGGGGGTGTCCGCAGCTGATCATCCGGGTGATGTGGTCGTCGTCGGGGAGTTCCAGGAGCAGGGTGGTGGCGAAGCGTTCACCGGCCTCGGCGGGCGGCTCGAAGTCGGCCAGGTAGCGGGTCACGCTCTGTTCGAGGGTGGCGGCCAGATCGGGGAGGGTGGCGTGCCGGTGGGCGGCCTCGCGGAAGGCACCGAGCAGGAGGGCGGATTCGCCGATGGCGGACAGGCCCTTGCCCCGCACATCTCCGATCATGATGCGTACGCCGCCGGTGACGCGGGTGGCCGCGTACAGGTCACCGCCGATCTGTGCCTCGTCCTCGGCGGCCAGGTACAGGCAGGCGATCCGCAAGGGGCCCATCCGCTCGGGCAGCGGCCACAGCAGGCTGTGCTGCGCGGCTTCTGCGACCGACCTCACCTGGGCCAGCTGGCGCTGGTGTCGCTCGCGTACCAGGCCGAAGAACACGATCAGGGCCGACAGCACCGCGAGGGCGAGGATCTGGACCAGCACGTTGCGCGAGAACAGTACGCCGAAGTGCCAGCCGATGTACGCCTGTGCCGCCACGGCCAGGAAGCCGATCAGCCCGGTCAGCCTGGGACCGGCGAACGAGGCGGTGATCGCGGGTGCGATGACCAGGAGCGGGCCGAGATGGATGTCCCCCGGGACCAGTTGGTCCACCACGGTGATCACCAGGATGAGCACGATCGGGATCAGCAACAGCGCGTGGCTCGACTGCCGTGGCTGCCGCACACCAGCCCAGCCGTGCCCGGCGTTCACATCTTCCACAGTGCCACCGCCGAGGACACGTGACGAACAGGGACCGCTGTGACCTCCAGCGATGGGTGGCCAGGGAAACACCGCCGGTGGGCGGTGATCCACCGCATCGAGAACGGCAGGCTTGCCGGGAAGCGGTCGGACAACGATCTCCTCGGCTCCCTTCAGCAGCTCGGTGTCGTCCCGACGCCCGGCGGAGCGTTGGGATGGCCCAAAGCTGCACCGCGGTCCGGGCGGGACTCGCTTCGTCCGCAGCCGGAGCCGGGATCGCCGGTCGCGGAAGCATTCCGGGCCGCCTAGCCTGAGATCAAGGGTCCTTGAGTTGAAGGGAGCCCGAGATGCATTTCGTCCTGCTCGCGACCCACACGCCGGACACCTGTCCGACCGCCAACGCGGCAACGCGCGACCTGATGCTGAAGACCGCTCCCGATCTGCCGAACCTCGCCCAGAAGGCAGGCGTCGACATCGTGGCCGGTCCCTTCGTCAACCGCGAGCACACGGTTGTCGCGGTCGTGCAGTCGGACAAGGCCGAGAATGTCGACCGCTTCCTCATGGAGTCTCGTCTCTCCCAGTGGAACAGCGTTCATGTGCTGCCGTCCCTGACCTTGGAAGAAGGTCTCACCGAGATCCAGGCGCAGACGCCGATCTTCTGACCCACCCGCCGATGTGCAGACACACCGGTGCCATGGAGAGCGTCGCGTCGAGGCCAGTTGCCCGTCATCGGCCGACGGCAATCAAGCGTTGGCGGCGGAAGACCGCGTAGCGGGTCGCCGGCGCGAGACGTTCGAGACGTTGATGCAATCGGTGGCGGGCCGTCATACGCGGGTCGAACCCCGCCGTCACGCCCGCGCGTTGGTGCGATCTTCGCTACGCGCATGCCCCGCGCGGACAGCAGCACCATCCGGGCCCGCCGCCAGGTCACCACCGGCCCGGTGCCCCTGCGGATGATTCGCAGCGGGCGCTGTCCCTCATCACTGTCGATCTCGCGGACCCGTACTGCTCTGCCACCCGCACAGTCTCCTGGGAAGAGGAGGCGTCCAGGTTCAGAACGGGCCAGGTGCCTGCCGGTGCGGTGTCAGGCCAACACCTCTCGGATCCAGGACCTTTCCGTGCGGCTGGTGGCTCGGGCGATGATGAGCATGCCGCGCCGGTAGGGGTCGTCGATGTCGTCGGCGCCCAGTGGACGGTCACCGTCGTGGAAGAAGCTCGCGGGCTGTTCCAGGAATTCCAGCCGCCGACGCAGTACCGCGTGCTGGTCCGCGGTCTCGGGCAGGTGGGAGAGGAAGGACAAGACCGTGAAGTACCGGGTGCTGTCGCTGATGTCCAGGCCGTTGGCCTCCCGTAGTCGGCGCAGCAGCTCGCAGTGGCCGGCATCGGTCAGGCTCAGGGTGTGCCGCTGAGCGGCCGAGGCGCCCGGTTCGGTCCGCCGGTCGAGCAGCCCGGCGCTGACCAGCCGGTTGATCGCCGGGTAGAGGCTGCCGTCGCTGACGGGCCGGGCATGGCCGGACAAGTGCGCTATCCGGTGCCGCAGTTGATAGCCGTGGAGCGGCCCCTCGGCCAGGAATCCCAGGATCGCGAGTTCGAGCATGCTGCTACTCTCGCACATCGAAACGAGGTACCTCGCATCGATGTAGGAGGCAGCGATGACGTACACCGAGGAATGGGTGACCACGCGGGCGCGCAACGCCTACGAGCGCGGCCGGGCATCGTTCGACGTACGGCCCGAAAAGGCGGCGCTGCTCGTCATCGACATGCAAGACGAATTCGTCCGGCCCGGCTGGAGTCCCTACTGGGTGCCTGCGGCAACCCGGATGGCGCCCCGGCTGCACCAACTGGTCGAACAATGCCGGGCCGCCTCCGTCCCTGTGCTCTGGACCATCTTCGACGACACGCACCTCGGACTGGACCGGCCGCACGCCTTGCGGTTCCTCCCGCACGCCGACACCGACTGGCGTCGGCCGGGCCCCGCCGAGGTATGGGCCCGGATGGGCCACCACCCCGACGAGGCCGTGATCCGCAAGCCCTCCTACGGGGCGTTCTACGACACCCCGCTCGATACGATGCTGCGCAATCTCGGCCGCGACACGGTCATCGTCACGGGAACGCTCACCAACTACTGCTGTGGCACCACGGCCCGGCAGGCATACGAACGCGGCTACAAGGTCGTCTTCGGATCCGACGTCACGGCCACCGACGACGAGTCCCGGCAAGAGCCCGAACTCGCCGTCCTGCGCAAGGGCTTCGCGCTCGTTCTGACCGCCGAAGAGATCACCAACCGACTGACCGCTGCCGCCCCGGCATCAGAAGACGAGGAACGGGCGAACGTTGCCTGATGGCCGGTAAGCCGCGACGAACGGGGGTCGACGGCTCCCACATCCGCGCCCTCAAAGGGGGCGCCGACACGGCAGTCCGCGACGGCACGCTGCTCTCCCGCTCCCTCACCGCCGTCCAGCGCGACGAGGCCGAGCTCCCGGCCGTTGTCGCACAGTACGAGCTCCGAATGATCGACTACGGCTTCACCGCCGTCACAGAAGGCTTGCACACACCTACCTGACTTCCGTCGCACGGGCTCAACCCAACGCGCGGCACCCTCCGCGTCCTCCAGCCGTCCCCCACTACCCCACTCCTCCACTCCTCCACTCCTCCACTCCGTGCGACGGACCTGCCGTCCGGCCACGTAGAGCGGACGACGGATCCATGCAGGGAGGGGACGGAACAATGACAGCGCGTGAGCTCAAAGGAGCGTTGCGGGGTGCCAGGGGTTCGGCGGTCGCGGCGGCGGCGATGGCCGCGCTGACCGCGTCGCAGGGGCCGGGGGCGTTCCCGGCGCGGGCCACGGAGCCCGCGCGGCAGGCGGCACCCGCCGTCGAGGGGGGACCGAGCGTGTCCGGTGACACGCCCTACCGCACCGATCTGCCCCCACTGCGCACCCCTGAGCGGGCCTCGGCACAGGCCGCGACGGGCGGCGCCCTGCCCGCGACCGTGTTCGCCGCGTACCGGCGCGCCGAGGAGGAGCTGGCGCGCACCGCGCCCGGCTGCCGGCTGCGCTGGCAGCTGCTGGCCGCGATCGGCCAGGTGGAGTCCGGACAGGCACGGGGCGGCCGGGTGACCCCGGACGGTACGACCGTGACGCCCATCCTCGGTCCCCGGCTGACCGGCGGTGCCTTCGCCGTCGTGGCGGACACCGACGGCGGCGTGTACGACGGGGACGCGGTGTACGACCGCGCGGTCGGCCCGATGCAGTTCATCCCGTCGACCTGGGCCCGCTGGGGCGCGGACGGCAACGGCGACGGGCGCGCGGACCCGGACAACGTGTACGACGCGGCGCTCGCCGCCGGCCGCTACCTGTGCGCGGACGGCCGGGACCTGGCGGACCCCGCCGACCTGGACCGGGCGATCCTCGGCTACAACCACTCGGACGCCTATCTGCGCACGGTCAAGTCCTGGTACGCGTACTACCTGACGGGACACCAGGTGGTGCCGGACGCACCAGCCGGGTCCCGCGCCGGGTCCCGCGACCAGCCGAAGACGTCCCGCCCCAAGGCCCCGGAGCCCTCGCCGAAGCCGTCGCAGGACCGGCAGCCGGGCCGCCCGGGCCCTTCGCGCACGCCGTCGGCACCCCCCGCCTCGCCCTCCCCCGCCCCGTCCCGTACGGCTCACGCCCCCGAGGAGTCCGGGATGCCGCAGGTCCCTGTCCCCGAGCCGACCCTCACCCTGCCCGGCGGCGGCGTGCTGCCGGTGCCGGGCCGCTGACCACCGGCAACAGCTAGAACACGATGGGCGTCTCCCCCTCCACAACCGCGGATACCCGGCGGTAATGTCGCCACCCGCCGGAAGCACCGGACCGGCGGGTGAGTGCAAAGGGGCCCTCATGGCGACGGACATGCATGCGGACACAGCGGCCGCCGACGAGCGCTGGCAGCGCATGTGGAGCCACCGTGAGCAGTTGCTCAAGGTGGCCCGGCGCCGTTCGATGAGCCTGGAGGACGCCGAGGACGCCGTGCACGAGGCGATGCTGCGCGCCGCGGAGCGCCCGGACCTCGACGACGAGCGGCTCGGCGCCTGGCTGACGACGGTGACCATGCGGTTGTGCGTCGACCGGTACCGGCAGGTCAACCGCGAGGCCGAGGTGGGCAGCCGCCCCACGCTCGTCGCGCCGGGCCCGGTGCCGGTCGAGGAGGTGGTGTGCGACCGGGCCGAGGCGAAGTGGCTCGCCGTGCGCAGCGGGGAGCTGCCCGCCCGGCAGGCGGAGGCGCTGCGGCTGAAGTCCGAGGACCTGGACGTGAGCCAGGTCGCGGTGCGGATGGGGCTCAGCTACCGGACCGTCGAGTCGCTGCTCGCCCGGGCCCGGCGGACACTGCGCGCCTCGCTGGCCGGGACGCTCGGGTTCGTCCTGTTCCTGGTCGGGCACGGGCGGCTGCGCGGGGGCGGCAAAGCTCAGGCGGTCGCGGTCACCTCGACGGCGGCGACCCTGGTGGTCGCCGGATTCGTGCTGCCGCACACGCTCGACGCGGGCGGAGACAGGAGCGGTTCCGTGCCGCGGCCGGCCGCCGCGTCCGGCGACGCGCAGCCGCTGCCCGGCGAGGCCACGGCCCGGGCGCACAGCCCTGGGACCCGCACCCCCTCGCCCACGGTATCGGGGACGCCCGGCCGGACGCCCTCACCCACCGAGGCAACGACCCTGCCGCTGCCGGTGGTGTCCGTGCCCTCCCTGCCGGGCGTGTCCTCGTCCCCGCTCCCGGAGCTGTCGGCGCCGCAGGTCCCGCGGCTGCCCGGCGTACCGAACGCGCCAGGCCTGCCGACCATGCCGGACCTGCCGACGAAGTCCGCCGCCCCATCGGTCCCGTCGCCTCCCCCGGCCCCACCGTCCACTTCCCTCTCCGTCACCGCCCCGAGGACACCCTCCGGTACGCCGTCGCCGAAGCTGCCGTAGCCCCCGTCCATGCGTCCGGAAAAAATTCCGCGATCGCCGCGACGGACGCCCCGCCCCGCCCCGTAGAGCAGATGTCGCAGCTGCTCCACGGGCGAAGGGTGGAACCGGATGGGTGTCGAGATCTGCGTGGAAGGGCTGACCAAGTCCTTCGGTCACCAGGTCATCTGGGAGGACGTCTCGCTGACGCTGCCCGCCGGGGAGGTCTCGGTGCTGCTCGGCCCCTCGGGGACGGGCAAGTCTGTGTTCCTCAAGACGCTCGTCGGGCTGCTGAAGCCGGAGCGGGGCTCGGTGAAGGTCGCGGGCCAGGACGTCACCCGCCTGCGCGAACGCGACCTGTACGAGGTGCGGAAGCTGTTCGGTGTGCTGTTCCAGGACGGCGCGCTGTTCGGCTCGATGGACCTGTACGACAACATCGCCTTCCCGCTGCGCGAGCACACCCGCAAGTCCGAGAGCGAGATCAAGCGCATCGTCCTCGAGAAGATGGAGATGGTCGGGCTGATCGGCGCCGAGGGGAAGCTGCCCGGCGAGATCTCCGGCGGTATGCGCAAGCGGGCCGGGCTCGCCCGCGCCCTGGTCCTCGACCCGGAGATCATCCTGTTCGACGAGCCGGACTCGGGCCTGGACCCGGTGCGCGTGGCGTATCTCAACCAGCTCATCGTCGACCTCAACGCACAGATCGACGCGACCTTCCTGATCGTCACCCACGACATCGCCTCCGCCCGGCAGGTGCCCGACAACATCGGGCTGCTGTTCCGGCGCGAGTTGGTGATGTTCGGACCGCGCGAGCGGCTGCTGGCCAGTGACGAGCCGGTCGTACGGCAGTTCCTGAACGGCCGGATGCAGGGGCCGATCGGCATGGCGGAGGAGAAGGACGCGGCCCTGGTCGAGCAGGAGCTGGCCCAGATCGACCAGGGCGGCCCGGCCGAGGCCCTGACTCCCCGCCTGCTGCCGAGCCCGGGCATCACCCGCCCGCCCCGCTGGGAGGCGATCGCGAGACGGGAGGCCGAGCTGCACGGGACGGGGGTGACGGGCGGATGAGCCTCTCCCCGACGGGTGCGCTCCGGCACTCGGGCAACCTGTTCGCGATGGCGCTGGACGTCGTGCGCACCCTGCCCCGACGGCCTTTCCAGGCAAGGGAGTTCATCCAGCAGGCGTGGTTCGTGGCGAGCGTGACGATCCTGCCGACGGCTCTGGTCTCGATTCCCTTCGGGGCGGTCATCGCGCTCCAGATCGGCAGCCTGACCCGGCAGCTGGGCGCCCAGTCGTTCTCCGGTGCCGCGTCCGTGCTCGCCGTGCTGCGCGAGGCCTCGCCGATCGTCACCGCGCTGCTGATCGCGGGCGCGGGCGGTACGGCGATCTGCGCGGACCTCGGAGCGCGCAAGATCCGGGACGAGATCGACGCGATGCAGGTGCTCGGCATCGACCCGATCCACCGGCTCGTCGTACCGCGTGTGCTCGCGTCGATGGTCGTGGCCGTCCTCCTCAACGGCCTGGTCTCGGTCGTCGGCGTCGCGGGCGGCTATTTCTTCAACGTCATCCTCCAGCACGGCACACCCGGCGCCTACCTGGCCTCCTTCACCACCCTCGCCCAGCTGTCCGACCTGTGGGCGGCCGAGATCAAGGCGCTGGTGTTCGGGGCCATCGCGGCGATCGTCGCCTCGTACAAGGGGCTGACGGCGAAGGGCGGGCCGAAGGGCGTCGGCGATGCGGTCAACCAGTCCGTGGTGATCACCTTCATGTTGCTGTTCGTGACCAACTTCGTGATGACCGCCGTGTATTTCCAGGTCGTCCCGCAGAGGGGTTAGCCGATGAGACTTCTCGACCGCCCCTTGCGCTCCCTCGAAGAGCTGGGCACCCAACTGTCGTTCTACGGCCGCTCGCTCGCCTGGACCGGCCGCACCCTGCGCCGCTACAAGAAGGAGATCCTGCGGCTGCTCGCCGAGGTCAGCTTCGGGCGCGGTGCGCTCGCCGTCGTCGGCGGCACGGTCGGCGTGATCGCCTTCCTGTCCTTCTTCACCGGCACCGAGGTCGGCCTCCAGGGCTACGCGGCCCTGAACCAGCTCGGCACCTCCAACTTCGTGGCGTTCCTGTCGGCGTACTTCAACACCCGGGAGATCGCCCCGCTGGTGGCCGGACTCGCCCTGTCCGCGACGGTCGGCGCCGGGTTCACCGCGCAGCTCGGTGCGATGCGGATCAGCGAGGAGACCGACGCGCTGGAGGTGATGGGCGTCCCGTCGCTGCCGTTCCTGGTGACGACCCGGATGATCGCCGGCTTCGTCGCGGTGATCCCGCTGTACGTGATCGGGCTGCTGTCCTCGTACCTCGCCGCCCGCACCATCACCACCGGCTACTACGGGCAGTCGACCGGCACCTACGACCACTACTTCCAGCAGTACCTGCCGCCGGTGGACGTCCTGTGGTCCTTCGGCAAGGTGATCGTCTTCGCCGTGCTGATCATTCTGGTGCACTGCTACTACGGCTACCACGCGAGCGGCGGCCCGGCGGGCGTCGGCGTCGCGGTGGGCCGGGCGGTGCGGACGTCCATCGTCGCCATCAACGTCCTGGACTTCTTCCTGAGCCTCGCGATCTGGGGCGCCAACACGACCGTACGGATCTCGGGGTGAACCGGTGAGAACGCTGAGACTCAGGCTGTACGGCATCGCGTTCATCGCCGTACTCGCGTTGCTGCTGTCGCTCGCGGTGGCCGTCTACCGGCAGACGTTCACGTCCGTCGTACCGATCACCCTGGAGGCCGACAGCCTCGGCAACCAGCTCGATCCGGCCGCCGACGTCAAGCTGCGCGGGGTGCTGGTCGGCGAGGTGCGCGAGGTGCACGCGGACGGCACGAAGGCCACGCTCGACATCGCGCTCAAGCCGCAGTACGTCACGTACATCCCCGCCGATGTGCACGCGCGGCTGCTGCCCAAGACGCTGTTCGGCGAGAAGTACGTCGACCTCGTGGCTCCCCCTCACTCCGCCCAGTCGTCGGCCCGGCCCATCCGCGCCGGGGACGTCATCACCCAGGACCGTACGCGGGTGGGCATAGAGGTGCAGCAGCTGATGAACGACCTGCTGCCGCTGCTGCGTACCGTCCGGCCGGGTGAACTCAACGCCGCCCTCTCGGCGTTCGCCACCGCACTGGAGGGCCGCGGCGACCGGATCGGCGACAACCTCACCCGGGTCGAGGGCTATCTGCGCCGCCTCAACCCGCACATGCCCTCCCTCAAGGAGGACATCTCGCGGTTCGCGGACGTCGCCCAGGTGTACGGCGACGCCGCACCCGACCTGATGCGGATCCTGCGCAACACGGTCACCACCAGCCGCACGATCGTGGCGAAGCAGGACCAGCTGGCAGCGGGGCTCCGCTCGACCGCCGCCGTGGCGAGCACAGCGGACGACTTCCTCGCCGAGAACGGCGACCGGCTGATCACCCTGGGCCGGGTCTCCCGCCCCACGCTGGAGCTCTTCGCCCGCTACTCCCCCGAGTACCCGTGCCTGTTCCAGGGCCTGGTCCGGCAGGAGAAGGCCTCGGAGGACGCGTTCCGGGGCGGGGAGATGCGGATCACCCTCGAAGTCGTACGGCCGCAGGGGGCGTACCGGCCCGGTGAGGAGCCGGTGTACGGCGAGCACTCCGGCCCGGACTGCCGTGGCCTGCCGCACCCGCAGGTGCCCGGACCGAAGCCCCATCTCGACGACGGTACGTCCGCCCGGAGTTCGGACGGCTCACTCCCCGGAGGTGTCAACGTGTCCGCCACCGCGGCCGAGCAGCGAGCCGTCGGCTCGCTCGTGGCCCCCGTCATGGGCGTCCCCGCCGACCAGGTGCCGCCCGTCGCGACCCTGCTGTTCGGGCCGCTCGCGCGCGGAACGGCGGTGAGTGTCGCATGAGCAGGGCAGGAGCCCGGCAGACCGCCGGCCCGCTGATCAAGTTCAGCCTGTTCGCGCTGGTCACCAGCGCGGCGACGGCGTTGCTCGCCGCCACCATCGTCAACGTCTCCTTCACCCCGAAGGACACCTACCACGCGGTGTTCTCCGACGTCACCGGGCTGGAGACCGGCGACGACATCCGGGTGGCCGGAGTGCGGGTCGGGGAGGTCGAGGGCATCCGGATCAAGGACCGGACCCTGGCCGAGGTCACGTTCACCGTCACCGCCGACCGGCCGTTGCTCGCCGGCACCCACGCGGTCGTCCGCTACCGCAACCTGGTCGGGCAGCGGTACATCGCACTGACCGAGGGCACCGGTGACGTCAGCAGGCGACTGCGGCCCGGCGGCACCATCCCGCTGTCCCGGACCCAGCCGGCGCTGGACCTCAACGCCCTGCTGAACGGCTTCAAGCCGCTGTTCGCGGCGCTCAGCCCGAACGACGTCAACCAGCTCGCCACCGAGATCATCCAGACCCTCCAGGGCGAGGGCGGCACGGTGAACAGCCTGCTCGCGCACACGGCCTCGCTCACCACGACCCTCGCCGACCGCGACCGGCTGATCGGCTCGGTGATCGACAACCTCAACACCGTCCTGGGCACGCTCGACAAGCGCGGCTCCCGCTTCTCCGATCTGCTCACGCAGCTGCGCCGGGTGATCTCGGGGCTGTCCGCCGACCGCAAGCCCATCGGGGAGTCCCTGGTCAGCATCGGCGATCTCACGGACGTCACGGCGGGGCTGCTGAAGGACGCGCGTCCACCGCTGAAGGACGACATCGCCGGCCTCGGCGATCTCACCGGAACGCTGAACGACAACCAGACCACCGTGGAGGGCGTCCTGAAACGGCTGCCGAACAAGCTCAACAAGCTGACCGGGACGGCGTCCTACGGCTCGTGGTTCAACTTCTACCTCTGCGACTTCGACGGCCGGATCGTGCTGCCGAAGACGAAGCAGGTGATCACCCCGGAGCTGCACGTGGCACGGGCGAGGTGTGGCGGATGACCATACGTGTCCCACGGCGGCGTCGCCCGGAGCCCCTGGTGAAGGTACGGGTCCTGCCGCCGAGGCTGCCGGGACGCCCCCGGCGGCCGAGGCGCACGGCGCACCCCGAACCCATGGTGAACGTACGCATCCTGCCGCCGAAGCTGCCGCGGCTCCTCCCCCGGCTGCCCCAGCGCAAGACCCGCCCCCAGGCCCTGGTGAAGGTACGCGTCCTGCCGCCGAAGCTGCCCAGGATCCGGCTCAGGCGCCCTCGGCTGAAGCCCTTCCGTGAGCGCAACCCGGTTGTCGTGGGCGCCGTCGGCCTCACCGTCCTCGCGCTGCTCACCGTCGCCGCCTTCAACGCCGACAGCCTGCCGCTGATCGGCGGCGGCGACACGTACAGCGCGGCCTTCTCGGAGGCGGGCGGGCTCAAGCCGGGCGACGAGGTACGGATCGCCGGCGTCAAGGTCGGCAAGGTCGAGGACGTCGGCCTGGACGGCGACCACGTCAAGGTCACCTTCAAGGTGAAGGGCCACCCGGCGTTCGGCACCGACACGGGCGCGTCGATCCGGGTCAGGACGATCCTCGGCGCGAAGTACCTGGCCCTCTCCCCCAACGGACCCGGGCAGTTGAAGCCGGGCAGTGAGATCCCGATCGGGCGGACGGTGTCGGCGTACGACGTCGTCCAGGCCTTCAGCGACCTCACGACCACCACCGAGGCGGTCGACACGGACCGGCTCGCGAAGGCGCTGGACACGATCTCCGCCACCTTCCAGGACTCGCCCGCGGAGGTGCGGGCGTCGATCAAGGGACTGTCGCGGATCTCCCGGACCGTCGCCTCCCGTGACAAGGCGCTGCGCGGGCTCCTCGACCACGCGAACGGGGTCACCAAGGTGCTGGCCGGCCACACGAAGGACTTCTCGGCATTGCTGAAGGACGGCGACGCGCTCTTCAAGGAGATCGCCGAACGGCGCGCGGCCATTCACCAGCTGCTCAAGAGTTCCGCGCTGCTGGGCATCCAGCTCTCCGGCCTGGTCGACGACAACGGCAAGCAGATCGGACCGGCCCTGAAGAACCTCGACACGTTCGTGAACATGCTCGAACGCAACCAGGCGAGTCTCGACCGCAGCGTCAAGCTCCTCGCGCCGTACGTGCGGCTCTTCACCAACACCCTCGGCAACGGCCGCTGGTTCGACTCCTACGTCCAGAACCTGGTCGCCGCCCCGGTCACACCCCGGACGGGAGGCACCCGATGACCCGCAGACTCCTGGCCCTGTTCACCGCGCTCGCGGTCGTCGCAGGCCTCGCCGTCGTCCTGTGGCCAGGCCCCGACCCCGTCCGGGTCACGGCGTACTTCCCGCGCACCGTCGGCATCTACCCCGGCTCGGACGTCCGCGTCCTCGGTGTCCGCATCGGCGAGGTCAGGAAGATCACGCCGGAGGGCGGCCGGGTACGGGTGGAGCTGGAGTACGACCGGGGCCGCAGGGTCCCCGCGAACGCGCAGGCCGCCATCATCAACTCCTCGGTGGTCAGCGACCGTTATGTGCAGCTGCTGCCCGTGTACCGGAAGGGACCCGTACTGCAGGACGGCGACGTCATCCCCGAGTCCCGTACGGCCGTCCCCGTCGAGCTGGACCGGATCTTCGACAGCCTGCACACCACCGCGGAGGCGCTCGGCCCGGACGGAGCCAACAAGAAGGGCTCGCTGTCCCGCCTGCTCGGGGTGAGCGCCGACAACCTCCGGGGGCAGGGCGAGAACCTCAACCAGACGGTCGGGGACCTCTCCCAGGCGGTCACCACGCTGTCCGACGGGCGCGGCGACCTGTTCGGGACCGTGCGGAACCTGCAGGTGTTCACGGCCGCGCTGGCGGCGGACGACACCAGCGTGCGGTCCTTCGACACCGACCTGGCCGACGTGGCCGGGCAGCTGGCCGGGGAGCGCAAGGATCTCGCGGCCGCGCTGAAGTATCTGGCCGCCGCACTCGGTGACGTGTCCGGCTTCGTGAAGGGCAACAAGAAGGCGCTGACCTCGGACGTACGGGGCCTGGCCAAGGTCACCAAGGTGCTCGTCACCCAACGGGCCGCACTGGAGGAGCTGTTGACCGTCGCGCCCACCGGCCTGTCGAACCTGCAGAACGCCTACAACCCCGCAGCCGGCACCCTCGACACCCGCAACAACGCACAGACCTCCCAGGACCCGGCGTCCCTGCTCTGCTCGATCCTGAGGACGACCGGGGACGAGGGCGGCAAGAACCCCGACTGCACGGAGCTGAGGAAACTCTTCCAGTCCCTGCCCGAGGTGCCGTCGGCACCGGCGGTGACGGGCACGGTCGACAAGACCCTTGGCGGAATCCTGGGGGCACGGGCATGAGCGTGCAGCGCTTGGCACGGGTGGCCGCCTGGACGGCGGTCGGCTCACTGCTGCTGACCGGCTGCGAGTTCAACGGCTGGTACGACATCCCCCTCCCCGGGGGCGCCGCCTCGGACGGCCACGCCTACCACGTCACCGTCGAGTTCCGGGACGTACTGGACCTGGTGCCGCAGTCGGCGGTGAAGGTGAACAACGTCACCGTGGGCACGGTCGAGAAGGTGGAGCTGGACGGCTGGCACGCGCGGGTGCGGCTCAGGATCGCAGACTCGGTGAAGCTGCCCGGCAACGCGGTCGCCGACCTGAGGCAGACCAGCATGCTCGGCGAGAAGTACGTGGCCCTGTCCGCGCCGGCCGGCACGCCACCCGTCGGACGGCTCCGCGACGGCGACCGCATCCCGCTCTCCCGCAGCGGCCGCAACGCGGAGGTCGAGGAGGTGCTGTCGGCCCTGTCCGCGTTGCTCAACGGCGGCGGGGTGGCCCAGCTGAAGACGATCACCGTCGAGCTGAACAAGGCCCTGAACGGCCGTGAGGACCGGGTCAGGTCGCTGCTGAAGCAGCTCGACACGTTCCTCGGCAGCCTCGACGACCAGCGGGACGAGATCGTGCGCGCGCTCAAGGGCGTGGACCGGCTCGCCGAGCGACTGAAGAAGGAGAACAAGACGATCGCCGTGGCCGTCGACACCATGCCGCCGGCCCTGAAGGCCCTCGCCGACCAGCGCCGCGACCTGACGAAGATGCTCACCGCCCTGGGCAAGCTCGGCACGACCGGCACCAGGGTGGTGAACGCCTCCCACGACGACACCGTCGCCAACCTGAGAAGTCTGCAGCCGATCCTGCAGGAGCTGAACAAGGCGGGCGACGACCTGCCCAACTCGCTCGAGCTGCTGACCACGTATCCGTTCCCGCGCAACGTCACGGACGCGATCAAGGGCGACTACGTCAACCTGAAGATCACCGCCGACCTCGACCTGGCGGGCATCTACGGCAACCTCAACGGCAAGCCCGGCAAGGGCAGGAGCACCCCGACGCCCGGGACCCCGCGTCTTCCAGGCGTCCCCACGCCCGCCCCCCTGCCGTCCCTGCCGGCCACTCCGTCCCTCCCGTCCACCCCGTCCGCGCCCCCCGTACCCGCCGTGCCCTCGCAGCCCTCCGACGGCAGCACCGTGCTGTGTCCGCCGGTGTGCACCGCGGGCTACGACACCGGGGACGGCGCGCGTCGCCTCCCTCCCGGGGTGGACCTCGGCCTGGCCGAGCTGATGCTGAAGGGGATACTGCCGTGATCACACGTACGGTCAGGGCCCAGCTGCTCGCCTTCGCGACCGTCACCGCCCTCGGAGTGTCGTACGTCGGCGCCCGGTACACGGGCCTGGTGGACGACGTGCTGCACCGCGGGTACACCGTGCGCGCCGACTTCGCCGAGTCCGGGGGCGTGTTCCCCGGCGCCGAGGTCACCTACCGCGGGGTGCCGGTGGGCCGCGTGGGCGATCTGCGGCTGACCGGGTCCGGGGTCTCGGTGGCGCTGAAGATCGAGGACGGCGCCCCGAGGATCCCGGCCGACACGCTCGCGGTGATAGCCGACCGTTCGGCGGTGGGCGAGCAGTACGTCGACCTCCAGCCGCGCGGGTCGGGAGGGCCGTACCTCATCGACGGCAGCCCCATCCCGCGCAGCCGCACCCGGACCCCGCTGCCGGTCACCGACTTGGTCCTCAGCCTCGACCGGCTGGTCAACTCGGTCGGCAAGGACGATCTCCGGGTCACCGTCGACGAGCTGGGCAAGGCGTTCGCCGGTACCGGGCCCAACCTGAGCCGTCTGGTCGACTCCGGCAACTCCCTGGTGGAGTCGGCGTCCGCGTCGCTCCCGCAGACAGTCTCGCTGATCGAGGACTCGCGGAAGGTGCTCAAGACCCAGGCGGACCA
Source organism: Streptomyces roseochromogenus subsp. oscitans DS 12.976 (assembly GCF_000497445.1). NCBI lineage: Bacteria > Bacillati > Actinomycetota > Actinomycetes > Kitasatosporales > Streptomycetaceae > Streptomyces > Streptomyces roseochromogenus. The sequence goes on from NZ_CM002285.1 coordinate 1,935,659, forward strand.
GGGCTCGGCCATCAAGTCGTTCTCCCGTGATCTGGCCTCGCTCACCGAGCAGCTGAAGTCGAGCGACGGTGACCTGCGCCGGCTGATCGGCAACACGGTGCCCGCCACGCAGGAGCTCGACTCCCTGCTGAAATCCACCCGGCCGCAGGTGCCGGTCCTGCTGGCCAACCTCATCAGCGGCGGCCAGATCACCCTGGCCCGGCTGCCCGGCGTGGAGCAGGCCCTGGTCACGCTCCCGCTCACCGTGGCGGGCAGCTACACGGTCATCCCCGGCGACGGCACCACCCACTTCGGGCTGACCGTGAACGCCGGCGACCCGCCCGCCTGCACCCAGGGCTACGGCACCCAGCGCCGCGACCCCGCC
>NZ_CM002285.1:1936167-1936847 GCF_000497445.1 Streptomyces roseochromogenus subsp. oscitans DS 12.976
TCGTGGCCCCGTACGACCCGGAGACCGGTGACCTGACCGGCCCGGACGGAACACCCGTCGAGATCGGCTCGACGGGCGGCGAACAGACCGTCTTCGGAAAGGAGTCGTGGCAATGGCTGCTCGTGGGACCGATGGCATGACAGGGGGACGCATGAGGCTGCTGTCGGCAGGCCTGGTCGCGGCGACCGTGCTGACGACGGTGCTGGCCGTCTGGCTGGGCCTGAAGCTGGCCGACCAGCGCGGGTCGGAACAGCGCCGCCAGGACATCCTGGCGGCGGCCCGCCAGTCGGCGCTGAACTTCACGTCGCTCGACTACCGGCACTACGACCGGGACAGCCGCACCGTGCTGGAGGGCGCCACCGGGGACTTCAAGAAGCAGTTCGCCGCGCAGACCGCCCAGTTGACGAAGCTCGTCGCGCAGAACAGGTCGGTGTCCGAGGGGCAGGTCCTGGAAGCGGGCATCGTGCGGTCCGACGACCGCTCGGCCCGGGTGCTGGTCGTGGCCGACAGCAAGGTGACCAACACCGCCGCGCCCGAGGGCCAGGCGCGCACCTACCGGCTCCAGCTCGACCTCGTGCGGGTCGGCGGCCGCTGGCTGACCTCCGACGTCACGTTCGTGGGCTGACCCGCCGGTGAGGCCATCAGTGAGGAGAGACACCATGGCGAACCCGACCTCCGGA
>NZ_CM002285.1:1936992-1951066 GCF_000497445.1 Streptomyces roseochromogenus subsp. oscitans DS 12.976
AGGACCCTGACCGCGGCCGCCCGACGCGGCGGCCAAGCGCGCCGGGCGGCCGGAGCGCGCCGCCCGCCAGGAGGAGGAGGCTTCCCCCGGGCACGTGCTGCTCATCGATCCCCCGGCGGACGGCGAGGACCCGCCGGAGCCCGAGCCGTCCGACTCACCCGAGTCGGCCGAGAATGAGCCGGAGGAGAGCGGGCCGGAGGAGAGCGCGCCCCCGCGCAAGGCCGGACGGCGCGTACTCATCGCGGTACTGGGTGCCGTACTCGTGGCCGCCCTGGTCACGGCCGCCGTACTCGGCTGGCGGTACCAAGAGGGGCGGCAGGCGGAGCAGGCCCGCGGGGAGGCCCTCGCGGCCGCACGGAATGCGGCGCCGGTCGTGCTGTCGTACGACTACCGGCACCTGGACCGCGACTTCACCCGGGCCCGGGCCCTGCTGACCGGGCACTTCCGCGACGAGTACGGCAGGACCACGAAGACGGTGGTCGCGCCGACCGCGACGAAATACCAGGGCGTGGTGAAGGCAACCGTGGCGGCCCCCACCGACGGCGGCGCCCCCGCGGTCTCCGTCGTGTCGGCGACACCGGACAGGGCCGTCGTCCTGCTCTTCGTCAACCAGGTGACCGAGAGCACCCAGGTCCCCGAACCCCGGCTGGATCTGAACCGGGTCCGGATGACGCTCACCCGCACCTCCGACGGCTGGAAGGTGAGCGGCGTCGACGCCCTCTGACCAGGCCTTCACATGTGCCCCCGCGCGATCGCGCGGGGGCACTTTTTCGTGGGCTCTCTTGACAGTCCTCCACCCCCGCAGGCAATCTTTCCATACAGCAGAAACGAACTTCCGCAATACGGAATCAAGGGAAGGGAGCGCCGTCCCCGTGGGATTCGCAGACCAGCGCTTCAACGTCAACCTGTCGATCCTCTTCACGGAACTCCCGCTCCTGGAGCGCCCCGCGGCGGCCGCCGCGGCGGGCTTCACGGCGGTCGAGCTGTGGTGGCCCTGGGTCGACTCCCCCACCCCCGAGCAGTCCGAGCTCGACGCCCTGAAGAAGGCGATCGAGGACGCGGGCGTCCAGCTCACGGGCCTGAACTTCTACGCCGGGCAGCTGCCGGGCCCGGACCGCGGCGCCCTGTCGATCCCGGGCGAGGAGTCGGAGAGGTTCCGCGCCAACATCGACGTGGCCATCGCCTTCGCCCAGTCCCTGGGCTGCACGACGTTCAACGCCCTGTACGGCAACCGCGTCGACGGCGTGGACCCGGCCGAGCAGGACGCGCTCGCCCTGGAGAACCTGGTCCTCGCGGCCCGGGCCGTCGGCCAGGTCGGCGGGACTGTCCTGATCGAGGCCCTCAACCAGCCCGAGTCACCGAAGTGCCCGATCGTGAGCGCACCCAAGGCGATCGAGATCGTGGACAAGGTCAACGCAGCGACGGGTCTCGGGAACGCCAAGTTCCTGATGGACCTGTACCACCTGTCGATGAACGGCGAGGACCTGCCCTCGGTCATCGAGCAGTACGCGGCGAAGACCGGGCACGTGCAGATCGCGGACAACCCCGGCCGCGGCGCCCCCGGGACGGGCTCGCTCCCACTGGAGGAGCTGCTCGACCAGCTGAAGAAGGCCGGTTACGACGGCTGGGTCGGGCTTGAGTACAAGGCCGGCGACCGCCCGAGCGCCGAGGCCTTCGACTGGCTCCCGCGCGAAGCGCGTGCCGCGCGCTGAACCCCCTGACTCTGCAAGGCAGTTGAGAGAGGCACCCCCAATCATGAGCAACAACCTCACGGATTCTTCCCGCCCGACCCGCCCGGCGATCGCCTGGATCGGCCTCGGCATCATGGGCTCCCCCATGTCCGAGAACCTGATCAAGGCGGGCTACGACGTCACCGGCTTCACACTGGAGCAGGACAAGCTGGACCGGCTGGCCGCCGCCGGCGGCACTGCGGCCGGCTCGATCGCCGAGGCCGTGCGCGACGCCGACGTGGTGATCACCATGGTGCCCGCGTCCCCGCACGTCGAGGCCATCTCCTACGGCCCCGAGGGCATCCTGGAGAACGCCAAGCAGGGCGCCCTGCTGATCGACATGTCCTCGATCACCCCGCAGACCTCCGTCGACCTGGCCGCCGCCGCCAAGGACAAGGGCATCCGGGTGCTCGACGCCCCGGTGTCCGGCGGTGAGGCCGGCGCCATCGAGGCCGTGCTGTCGATCATGGTCGGCGGCGAGCAGGCCGACTTCGACATCGCCAAGCCGATCTTCGACGCGCTGGGCAAGACCATCGTGCTGTGCGGCCCGCACGGCTCCGGCCAGACCGTGAAGGCGGCCAACCAGCTGATCGTCGCCGTGAACATCCAGGCGTGCGCCGAGGCCGTGGTCTTCCTGGAGAAGTCGGGCGTGGACCTCGCGGCCGCACTGGACGTCCTCAACGGCGGCCTCGCCGGCTCGACCGTGCTCACGCGGAAGAAGGACAACTTCCTCAACCGCGACTTCAAGCCGGGCTTCCGGATCGACCTGCACCACAAGGACATGGGCATCGTCACCGACGCCGCCCGCAACGTCGGCGCCGCCCTGCCGGTCGGTGCCGTGGTCGCCCAGCTGGTCGCCTCGCTGCGCACCCAGGGCGACGGCGGTCTGGACCACTCGGCCCTGCTGCGGGCCGTGGAGCGCCTGTCCGGCGCCCAGGTCTGACGTACCCCTGAGACTTCCGGGCGGCGCCGCCGCTGACACCTGTCCTGTCGCGCCCAGGCGCCGGCGCCGCCCGGAACCACCTTCAGATCACCTTCAGATCACCCCCAGATCGACTTCAACAAACTGTTGACGTTTAGACACCCCACTTCTAGGCTCCACAAGACTTCTAGGCTCCACAAAGCGGAAGAAGATTTCCGCTGCCATCCGCACGGAAGGTCCACGATGTCGAAGCGCGTGCTCACGACCGAGGCCGGCGCCCCGATCGCCGACAACCAGAACTCCGCATCCGCCGGCGTCGGCGGCCCGCTCCTGATCCAGGACCAGCAGCTCCTGGAGAAGCTCGCGCGCTTCAACCGCGAGCGGATCCCGGAGCGCGTGGTGCACGCCCGTGGCTCCGGCGCGTACGGCCACTTCGAGGTGACCGACGACGTCACCGGCTTCACCCACGCCGACTTCCTGAGCGAGATCGGCAAGCGCACCGAGGTCTTCCTGCGCTTCTCCACGGTCGCCGACTCCCTCGGCGGCGCGGACGCGGTCCGTGACCCGCGCGGCTTCGCGCTGAAGTTCTACACCGAGGAGGGCAACTACGACCTCGTCGGCAACAACACCCCGGTGTTCTTCATCAAGGACCCGATCAAGTTCCCCGACTTCATCCACTCGCAGAAGCGGGACCCGTTCACCGGCAAGCAGGAGCCGGACAACGTGTGGGACTTCTGGGCGCACGCCCCCGAGGCCACGCACCAGGTGACCTGGCTGATGGGCGACCGCGGCATCCCGGCGTCGTACCGGCACATGAACGGTTACGGCTCGCACACCTACCAGTGGACGAACGCGGAGGGCGAGGCCTTCTTCGTCAAGTACCACTTCAAGACGAACCAGGGCATCCGCTGCCTGAGCAGCGAGCAGGCCGCGGAGCTGGCGGGCAAGGACCCCAACTCCCACCAGACGGACCTGCTGCAGGCCATCGAGCGGGGTGTGCACCCGTCCTGGACTCTCTACGTGCAGATCATGCCGGCGGCCGAGGCGGCCGACTACCGCTTCAACCCGTTCGACCTCACCAAGGTCTGGCCGCACAAGGACTACCCGCTGCAGCGCGTGGGCCGCCTGGTCCTCGACCGCAACCCGGACAACGTCTTCGCCGAGGTCGAGCAGGCCGCGTTCTCCCCGAACAACTTCGTTCCGGGCATCGGCCCGTCCCCCGACAAGATGCTCCAGGGCCGCCTGTTCGCCTACGCGGACGCACACCGCTACCGCCTGGGCGTCAACCACACCCAGCTCGCCGTGAACGCCCCGAAGGCGGTCGCGGGCGGCGCCCAGAACTACGGCCGCGACGGCCTCATGGCGGTCAACGGCCAGGGCCGCGGCGCCAAGAACTACGAGCCGAACTCCTACGACGGCCCGGCCGAGACCGGCCGCCCGCTGTCGGCCCCCCTGGCGGTCTCCGGCTACACGGGCAACCACGAGGCTCCGCTGCACACCAAGGACGACGCCTTCTTCCAGGCGGGCGAGCTGTTCCGCCTGATGTCCGAGGAGGAGAAGTCCCGCCTCGTCGCGAACATCGCCGGCGGCCTCTCGCAGGTCTCCCGCGACGACGTGATCGAGAAGAACCTGGCCCACTTCCACGCCGCCGACCCGGAGTACGGCAAGCGCGTGGAGGAGGCGGTCCGCGCCCTGCGCGAGGACTGAGACCAGTAACCAGCAAGCGGCGTGCGGAGTCTGACGGGAGGTCAGGAATCCGCACGCGGCCCGCGCGAGGCGCCGTACGGCCCGGATGAGGGGTGGCTGTACGGCGGTGGGCGCGGGCAGGGCGAGGACCGTGGCGGCGTGCGAGCCAGTGCGGTGGTGAAGGACCGAGCCCCCTTCTCGACCAGAGGGAAGGGAATCCCGGTTCCGTCGCATCCGCCGCGGTCCCACCCAGCCCCCCGCCAGGGGGGCCACCCGCTCCGTCCGGCGGCGCGAACGTCCTGTCGCGCCCAGCCTCGTGCCGTCGGACGGCCATCACCCGAGAACGCTCCCCACGCCGGCTCGATGCCTGCGGCGAGGGAGCGTTCGGCGTTGTCCGCGCCTGTCAGCGGGATGCCGGCCTCGTCACCCGGCACGAGCTGGACGGCATTCCACCGCCTCGACGCGGTTGCTTCTCAGCAGGCGCTCCAGCCACACCGGTAACGCTCCTCGAAGCCCAGCCGTACAAGCTCCTTCCGCACCTCGCACAGCCGCCACTCCAGCGTCACCGGCGTGCGTATCGGCGCCCCGCGTCGCACGCTGAAGCCATGGGCAATCCGACGCACTACCCGCACATCGTGGTCCACTCCCCCGCCCTGGACGGCTCCCGGCGGGTCACCGAGGGGGACGTGACCCTGGGGATCGCCTCGCATCTGGACGACGTCGTGGAGATCCTGCGGCTGGCCGACCTGGACCGGATCGAGGTGGAGGAGAGCGATCTCATCGAGTGGCAGGGTGGCGGGCCCGACGACTGGCCGGGCCTGTCGGAGCACGAGCTGTGACGACAGGGCGTACGGCAGTGGTCGTAACCGGGCTACGCCATCCTCAAATCAACCTCTGAACACCGCGGCACAGGCTTCGACCACCCCCGCGGCCGGGCAGAGTACGGGCATCAGGGGCCCGTCGGCACGGGGGCGGCGGGCCCCACGACGGGGGACGCACGGGGGTGCCACGGGGGACGCGAAAGGGCGGCCCGTCCGCGGGGACGGGCCGCCCTTGGCGTGCCTGGCGGTGTCAGACGTTCAGCGTCAGACCTTCAGCGGCTTGATCGACGTCGGCGCGTGGCCCGGCTCGGTGGCCAGCTCCTCGAACTCGGAGATGTCGCTGATGTCCATGGTGCGGCTCATCGAGATGTTGGTGATCCGCTCCAGGATCGCCTCGACGACGACCGGCACCTGGTACTCGGCGGCCAGCTTCTTCGCCTGCTCGAACGCGGCGCCCAGCTGGTCCGGCTCGGTGACCCGGATCGCCTTGCAGCCCAGGCCCTCGGCGACCTTGACGTGGTCCACGCCGTAGACGCCGATCTCCGGAGTGTTGATGTTCTCGAACTCCAGGTTGACCTGGAAGTTGATGTCCAGGCCGATCTGCGCCTGCCGGATCAGGCCCAGGTAGGCGTTGTTCACCAGGACATGGACGTACGGGATCTTGTGCTGGGCGGCGACCGCCAGCTCCTCGATCAGGAACTGGAAGTCGTAGTCGCCGGACAGGGCGACGACCGGGGACTCCGGGTCGGCCTTGGCGACGCCGATCGCGGCCGGGATGGTCCAGCCCAGGGGGCCGGCCTGGCCGCAGTTGATCCAGTGGCGCGGCTTGTAGACGTGCAGCATCTGCGCGCCGGCGATCTGCGAGAGGCCGATGGTGGTGACGTACCGGGTGTCCGGGCCGAAGGCCTTGTTCATCTCCTCGTACACGCGCTGCGGTTTCATCGGGACGTTGTCGAAGTGCGTACGGCGCAGAAGCGTCGCCTTGCGCTCCTGCGTCGAGGCGACCCAGGCGGTACGGTCGGGCAGCTTGCCCGCGGCCTTCAGCTCCTTGGCCACCTCGACGAACAGCTCCAGCGCGGCCTTGGCGTCGGAGACGACCCCGTAGTCCGGCGGGAAGATCTTGCCGATCTGAGTGGGCTCGATGTCGACGTGGACGAACTTACGGCCCTGGCGGTAGACGTCGAGCTTGTAGCCGGTGTGGCGGTTGGCCCAGCGGTTGCCGATGCCGAGGACGAAGTCCGACTCCAGGAAGTTGGCGTTGCCGTACCGGTGCGAGGTCTGCACGCCGACCATGCCGGCGTTCAGCTCGTGGTCGTCGGACAGTGCGCCCCAGCCCATCAGGGTCGGGACGACCGGGGTCTGGGTCAGCTCGGCGAACTCCACCAGCAGGTCGGCGGCGTCGGCGCCGATGATGCCGCCGCCGGCGACGATGACCGGGCGCTCGGCGGCCAGCAGGAAGGAGATCGCCTTCTCGATCTGGGCGCGGGTCGCGGCCGGCTTGTAGACGGGCAGCGGCTCGTACGTCTCCGGGTCGAACTCGATCTCGGTGAGCTGGACGTCGATCGGCAGGTCGATGAGGACCGGGCCGGGACGGCCGGAGCGCATCAGGTGGAAGGCCTGCTGGAAGACGCCGGGGACCTGCGCGGCCTCCAGGACGGTGACCGCCATTTTCGTGACCGGCTTGGCGATCGAGGCGATGTCGACGGCCTGGAAGTCCTCCTTGTGGATCACGCTGGTGGGCGCCTGGCCCGTGATGCACAGGATCGGGATCGAGTCACCGATGGCCGAGTACAGGCCGGTGATCATGTCGGTGCCGGCCGGACCGGAGGTACCGATGCAGACGCCGATGTTGCCCGGCTTGGTACGCGTGTACCCCTCGGCCATGTGCGAGGCGCCCTCGACATGGCGGGCGAGGGTGTGGTTGATGCCGCCACCCTCCTTCAGGGCCTTGTAGAAGGGGTTGATCGCCGCGCCCGGCACACCGAAGGCGTCGGTGACGCCCTCGCGCTTGAGGATCTCAACTGCCGCGCGGGCAGCGGTCATACGAGCCATCGAGTACTCCTGCTTCGGCTGTCGGATGCGTACTCCCGTCGCGCCCCGCGGTGAGCACAGCCTCCAGAGTGTCAAACTTCCGCAATACGGAACTTAACTTCTACTATCTGGAATCAATGTAGAAGCGCTCTTCAATGACGTCAAGAGAGGCGAAGAGAGGTGAAGAGAGGTGAAGACATGGCAAGCGCCGGACAAGCGGGGTGCGCGAGGAGGACGATGAGAGGCGCTGTCCCGACGCGACGCCTGGGAGTGGGCCATGCCCGAGAGCATGCCGGTGCGCTGTCCGGCCTGCCGGCGCGAGCACCTCTACACCGCGCCGGTGTATCCGTGCGCGTGCGGCACACCCACCGCGCCGCGCCTCGATCCGGCCGCGGAGCCGGTCGTTACGGAGCACCGGGCCTGGGACGACGAGTGGATCGCGCTGCCGTGCACCCGCTGCGACCGCCGCAACCACTGGCCGCACCCGGAGCTGGGCTGCCCCTGCGGCACGGTCCTGCGTATCCCGGTGGCCGTACCACCCGCGCCGGAGACGGCGACCGCGACAGCGGGGCCGGACTCGACGCCGGATGCGCCATCCGAGCCGGCTTCGGCGCCACCATCGGCCTTCGAGCCAGACACGACACCGGGAGCGACACCAGCGCCGCCATCGGCATCCCAGCCCACGCCGACCACGCCATCCCCGTCCACGCCGTACCAGCCCACATCGGCCTCGCCGCTCCAGCCCACATCGGCCTCGCCGCTTCAGCCCACGCCGACCACGCCGCCACAGCCCAGGTCGACCACGCCATCCGCGTCCACGTCGACCACGCTGCCCCAGCCCACATCGACCACGCCGCCCCAGCCCACATCGGCCTCGCCGCTTCAGCCCACGCCGACCACGCCGCCCCAGCCCAGGTCGACCACGCCATCCCCGTCCACGCCGACCACGCCGCCCCAGTCCGCGTCGGCCTCGCCGTCCCAGCCCGCGGCGGCCACCAGATCCGGCACGCGACCCGTCCGCCCCGCCTTCCAGCCGCGCACCATCCGTACCGCCCGCGACGCCGTCACCACCGCCGCGCTCTATCTGCGCTGGCTCGGCTACCGGGACATCCGCCGCGCCGACCAGCGCCCGCCGAACGGCATCGGGCTGGCCGGCCACGGGGTCCTCGCCCAGGTGGACCCGACCGTACGACCGGCTGCGCCTCGGGACGTGGAGTGCCTGTGGCTGACGGCGATGACGGAGTCCGCGGACTGTGTGTACTTCTCCCTGGCCGGCTACACGGACGACGCCCGCAGCCGGGCCGACGCCCTGTGCGTCCCCCTGTTCGTCCTCGACCTGACGGGCACCCCCCGCCCGGTCAACACACCGGCGGGCGACCTGAGCACCGACGGCGCCTGATCACCTACCGCGCACACGTCTGCGCGTCATTCGGCCGCCCTGTCCGAAGTCGCGTACTTCTCCCGCAGTTCGATCTTGCGTACCTTTCCGCTCACCGTCATCGGGAAGGCCTCCAGGATCCGCAGCACGCTCGGGATCTTGTAATGCGCGAGCCGGCCCCGACAGAAGGCGCGCAGCTCCTCCAGGGTGAGCGGGTCGGCGGGGTCCCGTGGGATGACGCAGGCCAGGACCTCCTCGCCGTACGTCTCGTGCGGCACCCCGACGACCTGCACGTCCCTGATCTTCGGGTGGCCGTAGAGGAACTCCTCGATCTCGCGCGGGTAGATGTTCTCTCCGCCCCGGATGATCATGTCCTTGATCCGGCCGACGATCTCGACGTAGCCGTCGTCGCGCATCATCGCCAGGTCCCCGGTGTGCATCCAGCGGCCCGCGTCGACGGCCTCCGCGGTCTTCTCGGGTTCGTTCCAGTAGCCGAGCATCACGCTGTAGCCGCGGGTGCACAACTCGCCCGCCGTGCCGCGTGGTTGGGTGACTCCGGTGGCCGGGTCGACCACCTTGACCTCCAGGTGCGGCAGGACCCGGCCGACGGTGCCGGTGCGGTGCTCCAGGTCGTCGTCCCGGCGGGTCTGCAGCGACACCGGGGATGTCTCGGTCATGCCGTAGCAGATGGAGACCTCGGCCATGTGCATCTCGGCGACGACCCGCTTCATCACCTCCACCGGGCACGGCGATCCCGCCATGATGCCGGTGCGCAGGGTCGAGAGGTCGTACGACGCGAAGTCGGGGAGGTTCAGCTCGGCGATGAACATGGTCGGCACGCCGTACAGGGACGTACAGCGCTCGCGCTGCACCGCCTCCAGGGTGGCCTTCGGTTCGAACGACGGGGCCGGGATGACCATGCAGGCGCCGTGCGAGGTGGCCGCGAGGTTGCCCATCACCATGCCGAAGCAGTGATAGAACGGGACCGGGATGCAGATCCTGTCCTGCTCACTGTAGCCGACCGACTCCCCGACGAAGTAACCGTTGTTGAGGATGTTGTGGTGGGACAGGGTGGCGCCCTTCGGGAAGCCGGTGGTCCCCGAGGTGTACTGGATGTTGATGGGGTCGTCGCAGGACAGTTCCGCGTACGTGACGTCAGGGTTCCCCCGCCCGAGCAGTTCCTCCCAGCTCTGGTCGCCGATGTACACGACCTCGCGCAGCTCGGGGCAGTTTCCCCGCACCTCTTCGACCATCGCCCGGTAGTCGCTGGTCTTGTGCCGCCGGGAGGCGAACAGCAGGGAGATCCCCGCCTGGCGCAGGACGTACTCGACCTCGTGGGTGCGGTAGGCCGGGTTGATGTTCACCATGATCGCGCCGATACGGGCGGTGGCGTACTGGACCAGCACCCACTCCGGGCAGTTGACCGCCCAGATCCCCACCCGGTCGCCCTTGCCGACGCCGGCGGCGACCAGCGCCTGCGCCAACTCCGCCACGTCCGCGCCGAATCGGGCATAGGTCCACCGCCGGCCCGACGGCACGTCGACCAGAGCCTCACGGTCCGGCCATGCCGCCACGGCTCGGTCCAGATTGGCGCCGATGGTGTCTGCGAGCAGGACGGTCGGGCCGGTCCCGTGCGCGTACGACAGCTGTGAGGTCACCGGAAGTCCTCCTCGCGGTACTCGTTCGCCGAGCCCTGGGCCGTCGCCTCGCGCAGCTCGATCCGGCGGATCTTGCCGGAGACGGTCTTGGGCAGCGCGCCGAACTCCAGCCGGCGGATGCGCTTGTAGGGGGCGAGCACCTGGCGGGAGTGCTCGAAGATGACCTTCGCGGTGTCCGGGCCGGGCTCATAGCCCCCGGCGAGGACGACGTACGCCTTCGGCACCGCGAGCCGCAGTTCGTCCGGCGCGGGCACGACGGCGGCCTCGGCCACCGCCTCGTGCTCCAGCAGCGCGCTCTCCAGCTCGAACGGGCTGATCTTGTAGTCGGAGGCCTTGAAGACGTCGTCCGCGCGGCCGACGTAGGTCAGATAGCCGTCCGCGTCGCGCGAGGCGATGTCCCCGGTGCGGTAGTAGCCGCCCGCCAAGGCCTCCGCCGTGCGGTCCGGGTCGCCGTGGTAGCCGGTCATCAGGCCGACCGGTCGCTCGGACAGGTCGAGGGCGATCTCACCCTCGGCGGCGCCGGGCGCGCCGGAGACCGGGTCGAGGAGTTCCACACGGTAGCCGGGGCTCGGGCGGCCCATGGAGCCGGTCTTGAGCACCTGTCCGGGGCTGTTGGAGACCTGCACGGCGGTCTCGGTCTGCCCGAAGCCGTCCCGGATGGTGACGCCCCAGGCCCGCCGGACCTGCTCGATGACCTCGGGGTTGAGCGGCTCACCGGCGGCGACCACCTCGCGGGGCGGGGTGGCGAGCAGGCCGAGGTCGGCCTGGATGAGCATGCGCCACACGGTCGGCGGGGCGCAGAAGGTGGTCACCCGAGCCCGGTCCATCTCGGCCATCAGCCGGGCCGCGTCGAAGCGGGCGTAGTTGAAGAGGAAGACGGTCGCCTCGGCGTTCCACGGCGCGAACAGATTGGACCAGGCGTGCTTGGCCCAGCCCGGCGAGGAGATGTTCAGATGCACATCACCGGGCTTGAGGCCGATCCAGTACATGGTCGCCAGGTGCCCGATCGGGTACGAGGTGTGGGTGTGCTCTACGAGCTTGGGGCGGGCGGTCGTACCGGAGGTGAAGTAGAGCATCAGCGGGTCGTCGGCCAGGGTGGGGCCGTCGGGCAGGAAATCGGCGGGGGCGGTGTACGCGTCCTCGTACGGCTGCCAGCCCTGCTCGGGCCGGCCGCCGACCGCGATCCGCGTGTAACCGCCGGGCACGTCGGCGAACTTCGCGGTGTCCTCGGCCCGCGCGATCACATGCCGCACCCGGCCGCGCTCCACGCGGTCGCGCAGATCGGCGGGTCCCAGCAGCGGGGTGGCCGGGATGACCACCGCGCGCAGCTTCATCGCGGCCAGCGCGGTCTCCCACAGCTCGGTCTGGTTGCCGAGCATGACGAGGATGCGGTCCTCGGCGGCGACGCCCCGCTCACGCAGCCACCGGGCCACGCGGTTCGACCGCTCGGACATCTCGGCGAAGGACAGCCGGGTCTCGGCGCCGTCCTCCTCGACGATGTGCAGCGCGGTCCGGTCGTTGCCGGCGGCGATCACGTCGAACCAGTCCAGCGCCCAGTTGAAGTGCGCGGGCCGCGGCCAGGCGAAGCCCTCGCAGGCGCCGGCGTAGTCCGCACGGTGCTCCAGCAGGAAGTCCCGGGCGGAGCGGAACTCCTCAGTCGCCGTCTTCATCTGGCTCCTCCTCGTTACCGGACCATTGCCGGGCGGCTCTCTGGCATCGTCTAATCCGTGATGCAGGTCTCACTACCCCCGAACGGGGGTGGGGACGGCAGAAGGAGCGGACAGGTGACGGCAGACGCGGCGGGGACGGTGGAGATCGGCGGCGCGCTCGCCCGGCTGCGGCGGGCCACGGGACTTCCCGTCGCCTTCGGCGGCCTCGTCGAGTCCGGCCGGCCGCAGATCCGGATCAGCGAGCTGAGCGGCACGACCACGGCCGCCCTGCGCTCGCTCGCCGTGACCTCCGGCAACGGGCTCGGCGGCAAGGCGGTGGCGCTGGCCCGGCCGTGCGCGGTGACGGACTACTCCAGCTCCCGGCAGATCAGCCACGAGTACGACGTCCCGGTGGCCGCCGAGGGCATCCGCTCGGTCGTCGCGGTCCCGGTGGTGGTACGGCGCCGGGTGCGCGGGGTGCTCTACGGCGCGCTGCGCTCGGCCCAGCCGCTCGGCGACCGCACGCTGGGCGCGGCCATGGCCGTCGCACGGGACGTGGAACAGGCGCTGGTGGTGCGGGACAAGGCGTGGGAACTGCTGCTGGCGGCCCGGCCGGAGCCCGCCGGAGTCGACCAGGGGGCCGCCTGGGAGCAGGTGCGTGAGGCGCATGCGGCGCTGCGGGCCCTGGCCCCGCGTATCACCGATCCGGCGCTGCGGGCCGAACTGCTCGCGGCCTGCGGCCTGTTGACCACAGCACCGCGCGCCGGGAGCGTGACCGCCCTGGCGCCACGCGAGCTGGACGTGCTGTCCTGGGTGGCGGCGGGGGCGACCAACGCGGCGGTGGCCGAGCGGCTGGGCCTGCGCCCGGAGACCGTCAAGGGCTATCTGCGCTCGGCGATGCGGAAGCTGGGCGCGCACACCCGAGGGGAGGCGGTGACCGCGGCCCGCAGGGCGGGGCTGCTGCCGTGAGCCGGGCGGTGACCGCCGCCGAGGGACAGGCCGTGAGGAAACCTGTCCATTCAGGCGGAGGCGCCTTGAATTTCCTTATGCGTGACCGTTTGTTATTTCCCTCACCACAGCTTCCGTCCGAATTTCAAGGATCGTTGCCTAGAATTTGGCCCGGACACGACACACGAGGGGAGCGGTGACCGTGCGACGGGACTTCCAGGAGCCTGCCAGGTGCCGCCCCGACCTGGTCATCGGCCGCGAGGACCTGTTCGCCGGCGCCCGTGACCAACTCGCCTCGGGCGGCAGTGTGCTGCTCCACGGTCCCGCCGGAATAGGGAAATCCACCGTCCTGCGGGCATTGGCCGAGGAATACGGCGCCACCGCACGCACCGTGTTGCGCTGCTCCGCCACCGAGTCCGAATCCCACCTTCCGTTCCTGGCCCTCGCCGACCTCCTCGGCCTGGTCCTCGACGAGGTCTCCCCCCGGCTGCCCGCCGCCCAGCGCACCGCCCTGGAGTCGGCGCTCACCGGCCGCGGCGAGTCCAGCCTGCTGCGCGACGGCCTCGCCCTGCGGCTCGCGGTGCTCTCCGCGCTGCGCGCGCTGGCCGCCGAGGGCGGTGTCCTCGTCGTCGCCGACGATCTGCAGTGGCTGGACCCGGCCAGCGCCGAACTGCTCGGCTTCGCCGCCCGGCGCCTGGAGGGCACCCCGGTGCAGCTCCTGTGCGCGGTCCGTACCGAGGGCCAGGAGAGCCAGGAGTACGACCGGCAGCTGCGCGCCTGCCCGCCGGGCACCCTCGCGGTCCGGCTCGGTCCGCTCTCCCGCACCCAGGTCGCCCAGTTGCTGGACCACCGCGGCCACGGCTCGCTGCCCCGCTCCACCGTCCGCGAGATCCACCGCACGTCCGGCGGCAACCCGCTGTTCGCCCTGGAACTCGGCCGCGCCCTCGCCGAGCGCCCCACCCCGCCCCGGCCGGGCGAGCCACTGCCGGTGCCGACCTCGCTGCGGGCGCTGGTACTCAGCCGCCTGGACATGCTCTCCGTCGAGGCCCGCCGCACCCTGCTCGTGGCCAGTGCCGGTGCCCGGCCCACCCCTGCGCTGCTGCACGCGGCCGGCCGGGAGAACGCCGAGGCCGAGTGCGCCCAGGCCGCCGAACTCGGGCTGCTGGCCACCGAGCCGGACGCCCCGGCCGTACGGTTCGCGCACCCGCTGATATCGGCCGCGCTGTACGCGGAGGCACCCGCGCACGAGCG
>NZ_CM002285.1:1951840-1955370 GCF_000497445.1 Streptomyces roseochromogenus subsp. oscitans DS 12.976
GCGCCGGCTGCAGGCCGCCGAGGACGCGATCACCGCGGGCGAACTCGACCTGGCCCGGGACATCGCCCGTGAGGTGCTGTCCCGGGCGAGTGTGCCCGCCGACCGGGTGCGCGCCTGGATCATCGTCATCGACAGCGCCGGCCACACCATGGCCGAGGTCGACGCGGTCTTCCCGCAGGCCCTCGCCGACGCCGGCGACGACCCCCGGCTGCTGGCCCTGGTCCACTACCAGCTGGCCTGGCGGGCGCTGATCGTGGAGGGCGACTTCACCGAGGCCCGCGAGGCCGCCGCACACGCCGCCGAGCTGGCCGCACGCGGCGAGGACCGGCGCACCGAACTGCTCTCCCTGGCCTTCCAGGCGCAGACCGAGACCCTGATGGGCCACCCGGAGGCGCCGAGGACCATCAAGCGCGCGCTGAAGGAGCCTCAGGACCCCCGGGTGGCCTGGCACCACAACGGGGCGGGCAGCGCCCGGTTCCGCTGGCTGGTCATGGGCGACCAGCTGACCGAGGCCCGGACGACGGTCACCGCGCTGCTGCGCGAGGTGCGCCGGCGCGGCTCGGTGGAGAGCGAGGTGCATTTCCTGCGCGGGCTCGCCGAGACCGAGCTGCGCGCCGGGCACTGCGGGCGCGCCCTGGAGCTGGCCCGCGACAGCCTGCGCCTCGCCCGGGACTCCGGGATCGGCGAGACCGCCTCGGCGATGCTCACCTCGCTCGCGGAGGCTTCCGGCGGCGACGTGGACCGGGCCCTGGCCCTCGCCCGGGAGGCGGTGGAGCACGCCGAGGAGGACGGCGACCAGATGTATCTCTCCCGGGCCCTGGGCGCGCTCGGCTACGCCCAGTTGGTGGCCGGGGACCCGGCGGGCACGGTCCGCTCGCTGCGCCGGGTGCGCCGGCTGGAGCTGGGGCTCGGCATCACCGACCCGGCGCGCGGCCGCTGGCAGGGCGACCTCGCCGAGGCACTGGTCCGCATCGGTGAACCGGCCGAGGCGCAGGACGTCATCGACACGAGCCGCGAGCACGCGCTGCGGCTGGACCGGGAGAGCGTCCTCGCCGTCCTCGACCGCTCCGAGGCCCTGGTACGGGCCGCCCAGGGCGACCTGGAGGCCGCCGTGGCCCAGCTGACGTCCGCTCAGCACCGGCTCGGCAAGCTCGGCTACGGGCTGGAGGAGGCGCGGGCGGCGTTCGCGCTGGCCCGGCTGCGCGGCAGACGCCCCGGCTCGTCGGCCTATGACGAGGCGACCCGGATGTTCCGCCGCTGCCGGGCGTTGCCCTGGTTGCGCCAAGTGGACGAATCCCTGACCACTCCCGAGCCGCAACCGGCGCTCGCCGTGCCGGACGCCCTGGCGGGGCTGGCCGGACTGGAGGTGCTGGCCTCGATGGAGCGTCAGGTCGCCGCGCTGGTCATGGAGGGCGCCACCAACCGGGAGATCGCCGCGCGGCTGTTCATCAGCGTGAAGACGGTGGAGGCGACACTGACCCGGGTCTACCGCAAGCTGGGGATCCGCTCCCGCGTGGATATCGTCCGATTGGCGGCAGCTCGCCGCGCGAAGTGAGAACGCGGCCGGTTAACTGAACCGGACCGAGGGTTTTCCCTCACCCAACCCCCTAGGGGGTTCCCTCATTGGGAGCCGAGGGTTCCGGGTCCTAGCGTAAAGGGCGTGCCGCTCGCCCGGGCACACGGGGGTCGGTCCCGCGACCCCCGTGCACACCCCCGCCCGCTGCGACCCCCCACCGGTGCAACCCCCACTGAGGAGACTCATGTTCGGGCTCAGACGTGCCAGAAAGACCGCCGCGATCCTGGTGGCCACCGCCGCCACCGCGGCGACCGCGCTGCTCGCCTCCCCCACAGCGAGCGCCGCCCCGCAGCCGATCGTCGGCGGTACGACCACCACCACGGCGGAGTACCCGTTCGTCGTCCAGATCACCGACGCGTCCGGGAACCAGTTCTGCGGCGGCACCCTGGTGGCCGCCAAGAAGGTCGTGACCGCCGCGCACTGCATGGCCGGCGAGTCCGCCGGCAGCGTCCGCGTGGTCGGCGGCCGGACCTATCTGAACGGCACCGACGGCACCGTCAGCGACGTCAGCAAAATCTGGGTCAACCCGGGCTACTCGGACGCCACCAACGGCGACGACGTGGCGGTACTGACCCTGTCGACAGCGCTGCCGTACACCCCGGTGTCGTACGTCTCCTCCTCCCAGACGGGCGTGTACGCGGCCGGCACCACGGCCCGGATCCTCGGCTGGGGGACCACCTCGGAGAACGGCAGTTCCTCCAACCAGCTGCGGACCGCGACCGTTCCGATCGTGGCCGACTCCAGCTGCAAGACTTCTTACGGTTCGGACTTCGTCCAGTCCGACATGGTGTGCGCCGGACTCACCACCGGCGGCGTAGACACCTGCCAGGGCGACAGCGGCGGTCCCCTGCTCATCGGGGGCGTCCTGGCAGGGATCACTTCCTGGGGCGAGGGTTGCGCGGAGGCCGGTTACCCGGGTGTGTACACCCGGCTGACCACCTTCTCGGACCTCGTGACCGCGCAGGTCAACTCGTGACCCGGAAGACCTCCCGAGCACCCCTCGGGTAGATGCCAGGGGGGCGTTGCGAGCCACCACGAGCGGCCCGCAACGCCCCCCTCTCCACATCCACCCCCGTGGGACGCGGGGGCTACTTGTCGGCCGTGAGCTTCCCGGCCGCGCCCCAGCTGTCCGCGGGCACCTCGTGGATCCACACCTGCACGGTCTCCGCCGGGATCCGGTACGCGTCGACGAACGCGTCGGTGACCCGCTTGACCAGCTCCCGCTTGAGCTCGGCATCGCGGGGACCCTGCTGGATGGTGACGATCGGCATGACTGAACTCCCTTGACCGGTGTTCCTGTTCGGTGGTGGGTCCAGTCCATCGCGGCGCATGCCCCTGACCAAGAAGCAGTCCGCGACCGCAGCGATCAGCTTTCGTGATCACCGCAGGCCAGGAGCAGTTTCTCCAGATGCGGGGAGGGATCGGCGGCGGGCACCGCGAGACCGGTGGCCAGGGCCAGTCCGGGCGCGCGGAAGGGGACGTACGCCACCCGGGGCGTGGCCAGCACGCGCGCGTGGGAGGCGTAGACGACCGTCCACAGCGGCCGGGCGCCGATGGTGGCGAGGGTGTCGTGCAGGGTGCCGGCCACGGGCCCGGGCACCGGCTCGAACCCGGCCGCTTGGCAGGCGCCGACGACCAGGTCGACCAGGGCGGGGTTGACGCGGCGCGGGGCGAGGGCGAGGGGCAGCCCGGCGAGGTCGGCGAGGTCGATCTCGTCGCGCCGCGCGAGCGGGTGCGTGGCCGGCAGGGCGGCGACCAGCGGATCGGACCACAGGGGCACCACCCGTACTCCGGCCGGAGGTTCGGCCGAACGGACGAACGCGGCGTCCAGCCGGCCCGCCGCGACCCGGGCCAGCCGTTCACCGGCCGGCAGCGAGACCAGCTCCACCGGCACCTCGGGCGCCCGCTCGGCGAACGCGGCCAGCACCCGGTCCAGATGCGCGCCGAGCCCGGT
>NZ_CM002285.1:1955766-1988427 GCF_000497445.1 Streptomyces roseochromogenus subsp. oscitans DS 12.976
CCCGGCGCGGCGAGCGGTCGAACAGCTCGGCGCCCAGCTCCCGCTCCAGCCGCTGTATCTGCTGGCTGACCGCCGACTGCACGATGTGCAGCCGCTCGGCCGCCCGCCCGAAGTGCAACTCCTCGGCGACGGCGACGAAATAGCTGAGCTGGCGGAGTTCCATGGGCTCGACTGTAGAGGGGCCGAGTGTCGTGGCGGGCGGCTCACCGCGGTACGACCGTCCCGAAGTGGAGGCGTACGACGCCTCCGGGTGCGGCACGCGGAGCATCCGCTCCCCCTCCGCGGTGGCCTCGTCCCGCTCGGCCGCCAAGAAACGGGACCGGCTCTGAGCACCGGTCCGGCGGCCGGCCTCAGGCCCTCGGCAGCCAGCTGCCGACCTCGTCCATGGCGGCGGCGAAGTCCGCACGGTCGCTGTCCAGGAACCTCCGGAAGAACCAGTTGGGCACCCGGGCCTGCGCCAGGCGGGTCCGCAGCAGGACGTCCTGGGCCTGCCGGGCGAGCACCAGCAGGTCAGGGACGCGGCCCGGGGGCAGCCCCGAGTGCGCGTGCTCCCGCATCTCCCGCAGGATCACCTGCCGCGCGTGTTCTCGCGCCGCCGCGGTCTCACGCTGCGCACGCACGATGTCGGCACCGAGCAGCAGCAGCCCCAGCGAGGGGATGAACCAGGTCGTGAGCAGGGAGGCGAGGGTCATCCGGGTGGCCACGCCCACGGCCACCCCGGTGACGATCCATCCGATCACGCCGGCCTGGACCGCGGCGGCATAGCGCCGGCGGATCCGCGCGCCCCACGCGAGGTTCTGCAGGATGCAGGACAGAAGGTCCAAGGGGCGCGGCAGTTCACGGATCTCGTAGTAGTCCCGCAGCCGCTCCTCCGGCCCCTTGTAGCGCCGCGCCAGCCTGCTGATCTCGTCGGCGGACGGGGCGTTCCCGGCCAGCGTCTCGTTCCACGGGATGTCGTACAGCCGGGTGTCGAACGTCTCCTGCAGCAGTGCGGCCGTGCGGAACTCGCTCTCCGTCCACGAACCGGCCCCGACGGCATACACGAGCGCCCACAGGAACCCGGCCGTCGTGAGCGCCGTCTGCAGGGCGGGAACCACGACCGCGAGCACCGCGCCGGCGGCCAGGGACGCGGACACGACGACACGGGCGGAGGCGAGCCTTCGAGCGCGGGCGTGCGCGGACTCTCCGGCACGCAGGACGGTCAGCAGGTCCTCGTCGTTCTGGCGTCGCACGATCGGAGCCGGCGTCGGAGCCGGCACTCGTTGACTCACGTGGTCCCCCCTGCTCACCCTGGACGTGCAGCACCTTATTCCGGCGTCCACCGCGGCGCGGCGTCCCGGACCATGTTCCTACCCGTGAATCTCGTCGAACGTGTTTGGCTGCGCGCCCAATCCCCATACGCTGATCGGGTGTTGGAGCGGAGGCGCCAGGTGGGGCTGCGTGCGGGGGAGAGACGCCTATGCCATGGGGACTCGCTGTCCAGAACGAACAGCGCAACCGGATCGTGCGCGGGGTCGTGGGCGTCCTGGCGGAGTCGTCGGCCCTGACGGACACGCGCGGCCGGCACCAGTGGCGGCTGGAACTGAAGCGGCGGCTGGGCGGTCGCGGTGAGGCCCTGGAGGAACTTCCCACCGCCCAGCAGGAGTTCGTCGCGGCGGTGCGGGTGTGCGAGGAACTGCCGGAGGGGCTGGAGGCGCTGGTGGACGCGACCTGTCTCGTGGCTCCTTCGCTGGAACACCGTCTGATGCCGCTCATGGAGGAGTTCTACGCGCTGCGGCTCTACGACGGCAGGGACTGGACGGCGTTGCGCGACGTCCTGGACGCCGGCCTGCCCGAACTCGACGCGACGGTCGCGCTGATCACGGGCGGCCGGGTGCGTCTGCCGGCGTACTGCATGACGGCTTGGCAGGCGTTCCTGCATCTGTCCGGGCTCACGAGCCTGCCGGGCACGGCCCTGTCCCCCGGCATGCTGCTGCTGGAACACCTGGCTCTCCACCCCGATCTCGCCTCGCACGTCGGCGAGTTGCACGGCTGGAACGACCACTTCGCCGAACGCTGGAAGCTGGCCGACGGCGAGGACGGCCTCACGGCGTTACGGGCGTCCCTGCTCGGCGGACGCCCGTCCCCGGCGGAACGCGCCGTCGTATCCCCGGCGGAACGCACCGTCGTGGAGCCCGAAGCCCCGCCCGCCCTGCCGGCGGACCCGCCCGCCCAGCCGGAACGCCCGGTGATCAGGCTGTACATCAAACTCGTACCGGACCTCACACCGCTGCCCGGGACCGGCAGACGGCCGGCACGCAAGGGGCGCCGCTATTGGGTGTCCGCCCGGGTGAAGTACGCGGAGTCCCCGCAGCTGCATCACGCGAAGGAGGGCGAGGCCCGGCAGCCGGTCCCCCGCGCGCAGGTACCGGCCACGGTGGCACGCATGCTGACCCGCATGGCCTCCCTGTGGCACACGCGCGCCCAAGAGGTGGTGCTGGAGTTCTTCCTGCCGACCGAGTTGCTGAACGAGCCGGTGGAATGGTGGGACCGCGATCCCTCGCTCGGCTACGCCAACCCGCTGTTCAGCAAGTATCCGGAGATAGTGCTGCACAGCCTGGAACGCCTGCACCGGCGGGACGCCTACCAGATCTGGCGGCTGCGCTGGGCGCGCTGGAAGGACGCGCCGGAGAACGAGGAGGCCGTCCACTATTGCGACCAGGCGGGCCGTCCTGTGAAGGAGTATCTCGGGCGCCTGGACAAGACGATCGGCGCGAAGAAGGACGTCGTCGCCATGGTGCTCAGTGAGCCACCGGCCGCCGGCAGGGCGGCCGGCCTCGGAGAAGTTCGCGTGGCCATCGATCTGGGCATCCCTGTTTTCATACTCCATCGGGAAGCGACCTCCGAGCAGTTCCATGGCATGGTCCGGGACGGCCTGACCGAAGGCGGTCTGGCAGGCCTTCCGTTCCATGCCCGACAGTGGAAGAGCGATTCCGCAACGCCTGCGGACGGCCGTACGCAGGCCTCGGCCCAGCATCTCTGCGTCGTCTGGGACGACCCTGAGCAGCTGCTGGGCGACGGTGCCGGCGCGCCCGCCGCGTTCATAGGGGGGATTGAATGAGTACATCACCTCAGGCGGGCTTACCGGCGCAGGACGGCTGCCCGCCGGGCCCGCGGCTCTACACCGGCACCGGTACGGCGTTCACCGACGAGACGCCGTACGAGGACCGCGTGTGGCCGCCGGGCCCGCGCTGGCGGACCTTCGACGGAGGGCCGGTGCAGCCCGCGCCCCCCGCGGACGGCGAGGCGGACCGGCGGCTGGGACCGGCCTCGACGACCCGGCGGCCGCCGGCGGCCGAGGTGCGGCTGGTCAACGCCGCCATCCTGCTGAGGCGTCCCTTGCTGGTGACGGGCCGGCCCGGCGTCGGCAAGTCCGCGCTCGCCTTTCGCATCGCCCGTGAACTGGGCCTGGGACGGGTGCTCCAGTGGCCGGTCACGAGCCGGACGACGCTGGCCTCGGGGCTGTTCGAGTACGACGTCCTGGGGCGTGCCCAGGCGGGACAGGCGTGGTTCGCGGCACAGGGGCGCGGGTCCGGGCAGGACGCCGCCGCCGACGGATCACCGGTGGACGCCCTGGACATCGGCGATTTCATCCAGCTCGGTCCGCTGGGCACCGCCCTCCTGCCTCACCGTCTGCCGCGTGTCCTGCTGATCGACGAGCTGGACAAGGGAGATGCCGACCTTCCCAATGACCTGCTGTCCTTGTTCGAGGACGGCTGGTTCCCGGTTCAGCCTCTCGTTCGGGTGAAGCGCCAGATGGAGAGTGTCACCGTTTACACAGCCGACCCGGGCAGGACCGCGACAATTAACGACGGGATCATCAAAACTCGATCATTCCCGATCGTCATCATGACGTCCAACGGTGAACGTGAGTTCCCTGAGGCGTTTATGCGCCGATGCCTGCGACTTGATATACCGGACCCCACACCGGAGACGCTGGGCGAGTTGGTCGCCGCACACTTCGGGGGCGGGTTGGGAGACGTGCAAGAAAGGCTCGTCCAGGAGTTCATGACGCGCAGCGCTCAGGTCGACGGACTGGCATCCGACCAATTACTCAATGCGGCACACCTGGTCACCTCAGGCGCCTACTCCTACGGTGAGGAGGACCACGCCGAGTGGCAGGCCGTCCTCGAAGCTATCTGGCACCCGCTGAGCGGAGACGGAGCGGACTGGGGTGTCTGACCAACCGCCGAAGATCAACGGTCGCGCGGCGGCCGGCGGACCGAGTCGAGCGTCCGCCGCCGCTGCCTCCGCCGTGCCCATCGGTGAACTGCACCCACGGGAGATCGCGGACGCCCTGTGGCTCGCGGCCTACCACCCGGAGATCGCGGCGCGCACGGACGACCAGGGAGATCCGCTCGAGCACGCGCCACCGACCGCCCGGCCTCCTCGACAGGCGCCCGCCCCGGCCCCCGCCGAGCAGCAGGCACCACCGCCCCGGTTCCCGCAGTGGCCGGCGGACCGGGACCCGCTCGCCCCGCACACCGACCGGAAGACGCCGGCGGAGGACACCCGGCGCGGCCGTACCAACGGCGACCACCGGCCCACCGAGCCGGATCCGTTGCCGCTCCTCCTTCTCACGGACGACCTCCCGGCGCCCGGCGACACGAGCACCCTCCACCCGATCCGCGCCCTGCGTCCCCGCCCTGACCCCCCGCTCCCCCACCTCGCGCGCGCCCTGCGGCCGTTGCGCCGGCAGACCCCGACCCCTCGGGCGCCGCAGGTCGACACGGAGGCCACAGCCGAACGCCTGGCGGTGGATCCCGGACTGCCTCCCGCCATGCGTCCGGGACCGGGGCCGCGCTGGCACGCGGTGCTGCTCCTCGACGTCGCACCGCGGATGGCCGTGTGGCGTGACACCACCGAACGCGCCGCACGCCTGTTCCGGCAGTACGGCGGCTTCGGCGATTTCCGGCTGCTCCATCTCGACACCAGCCGGCCCGAGTCGGCGTCCGCGCACTGGCCGGGCACCGCGCGCGGCATCTCGCCCGGGCGGCTGCTGGATCCCACCGGGCGCACGCTCGTCCTCGTCCTCACCGACGGTCTGGCTCCGGCCTGGCAGTCCGGTGCCGTACAGGCGCACCTCGCGTCCTGGGGCCGCCATCAGCCGACCGCGGTCCTGAACGTGCTGCCCCAACACCTGTGGTACCGCACCGCGCTGCACCGGCTGGAGCGAGTCCGGCTGCACACGGCGGGCGACGGGCCGGGCCCCGGGTCGTGGGAGTACGCCGAGCCGTCGGGACGGGCACCGGCCCACCGGACGGACACCGTCGTCCCCGTCCTGGAGCTGTCCGAGGAGTGGCTGCTGCCCTGGACCACGTTCCTCACCGGGACAGGGCCGCGCTGGACCGAGGTGGCCGCCCTGCTCCTGCCCCGGACCTCACGGCCGCCCGCCGAGTCCGTACGCGCATCCCGTGAGAAGACCGCGGCGGAACGCGTCGCCCTGTTCCGGGTCTGGGCCTCTGCCGACGCGTTCCAGCTGGCCACCCGCCTCGCCACCGCTCCGCTGGACCTGCAGGTCATGACGGCCCTGCAACGGCGCACCCTGCCGCGCACCGGGCCGGAGCACCTGGCCGAGTTCCTCATGAGCGATCTGGTGACGTCCGACCCGGCCGACGACGGGTTTTTCTCCTTTCACCCGGGAGTCCGCGAGGAAGTGCTGGCGGCAAGCAATCGGCACGCCACCGAACTGGCCACAAAAGCGGTGGCGGAGTTACTCGCCCCGCGCAGCGCTGCCGCACGGGAGATGCTGGCATACCTGGATGGAGCAACCGCCTCCAAGCCGAAGGTCACCGAAGAGAATCGGCGTCTTCGTGAGATCGAGTTCGCGGTTCTCCGATCGCTCTCCGGCGCCCACGCGCGCCGGGCCCGGTTAATCGGGCAGCTCATTCGGGCGCACGAGGAATCAACACAGCAGATGAGCGAATCGACACGCGGCGAGCGACCCATCGCGCCACACACGGAAAGCTATGGCATAGTGACTGAACCGAACACCTCCGAGGCACCGGTGCTGGCCGAGCAGCTCGGCCACGCTGATACTGGCACCTCCCCAGGAGACGCCACCATGGTCACGGCTTACCCCGACACTGGGTCACGGCAGGGAATTACACTGAGCCGCCCCGCGCCTGTTGCCGCCGTGCGCCCCATGGTCTGGGGAAACATGCCGCCGCGTAATCTCGTCTTCACCGGGCGGGAAGACCTGCTGCAAAGGCTGGAAAGGGAACTGCGAGGCGGCCCGACCGCCGTGCTTCCGCATGCCCTGCACGGCCTCGGCGGAGTCGGGAAATCCCAACTCGCCCAGGAATACGTATATCGCCAGGCAGCTCAGTACGACATCGTCTGGTGGATCCCCGCCGAACGCCCCACACAGATCGCCCAGGCCCTGGTCGAGCTGGCCCACCGGCTGCATCTGCCGGTCAGCAGTGAGGCAATCACCGCGGTGCCGGCCGTGCTGGAGGCCCTGCGTACCGGAAACCCGTACAGCAAATGGTTGCTGGTATTCGACAACGCGGAAAGTCCGGAAGCGGTCCAGGAATTCTTCCCGAGCAGCTCGGAAAACAGTTCGGGCGGCTCCATCCTCATTACGTCGCGCAATCCCCAGTGGAACACCCTTGCCCGCCCGCTCGAAGTCGACGTGTTCGAACGCGCGGAGAGCATTCAGCTGCTCCAGCGCCGTAATCCCGACCTGTCCGACGACGAGGCGGACCAGCTCGCCCATGTCCTGGGCGATCTGCCGCTCGCGGTCGAGCAGGCATCGGCTTGGCGAGCCGAGACCGGCATGCCCGCCGCCGAGTACCTGCGGCTGTTCGCAGAGAAACGTGCAGAACTCATGACAGTTTCCCGTCCGACGCACTACGAGCAGACCGTGGCAACGGCCTGGAACGTCTCGCTGGACCATCTGGCGAGCAAGAACCCCGCCGCCCTGCAACTGCTGCAGATCTGTGCGTACTTCGCCCCCGAGCCCATCGCGCGGTCTCTTTTCTCCGGGGCTCCGGTCCAGCCCATCGCCCCCGATCTGGACCGGGCGCTGACCGACCCGCTGCGCCTGGCGCGGGCCATCCGGGAAATCAACCGGTATTCCCTGGCCAAGATCGACCACCGCAACAACAGCATCCAGATGCACCGTCTGGTGCAGGCGGTGCTCATCGCCCGGATGACGGAGGAACAGCAGCAGCGCATGCGGCACGGCGCCCATCTGCTCCTGGCGGCCAACGCGCCCCGCGATCCCCGGGACCCGGACCACTGGGGCCGCTTCGGCGACCTGTACCCGCATGTGGTGGAGTCCGGCGCGATCGACTCGGAGGTCGGCAACGTCCGGCAGCTCATCATCAACACCGCCGACTACCTCTACTACTGGGGCGACCACGAGAGCGCCCGCGAGTTCGGCCAGAAGGCGTACGAGCGGTGGCGGGAGAAGTACGGCGAGGGCGACCAGCAGACCCTGCTGCTGTGCCGCAGCCTGTGGTACGTCCTGTGGCGGATGGGCCGTTACGGAGAGGCCGCCGAACTGAGCCAGCGCATGCTGACCGCCGTACAGGCGCTGGGCTCCGACGCGGAGGAGGAGCTGCTGTCCACGATGGGGTCGGTAGCGGTCGACCGCCGTTCGCACGGTGATTTCCGCGGCGCCCTGGACATCGCCCGGGAGGTGCACGAGAGGGCCGTACGCGCCTATGGCGAGGAGGACCCGCTCACCCTCGACCACACGCACAACCTCGCCGTGGCCCTCCGCGCGTGCGGTCACTACCGCGAGGCCCTCCAACTGGACGAGGAGACCTGGCGCCGCAACGTCGTCATCTACGGCGAGGAGGCCTACGACACCCTGCTGTCCGAGATGGGTCTGGCGCTGGACCGCCGGGAGGCGGGCGACTACGCGCTCGGCGCCCGGATGTTCGAGGAGATCGTCGACAAGTACCGCAACGTGTTCGGTGAGGCCAACCCGCACACGCTGCGTGCCCTGGCGAGGCTGGCCGTGTCACGGCGCAAGGCCGGAGACCATCAGGCCGCCTACGACCTCAGTCTGCAGGCCAGCAAGGCGCTCACCGACCGCTACGGAGAGCGCAGTCCGGACTCCCTGGTGGCCTCCCTCAGTCTGTCGATCGACCTCAGGCAGCTCAACAACCTGGACGACGCGCTCAAACTCGGTGAGCGGACCCGCGATCTGTATGCCGAGGTCTTCGGCTCGCAGCACCCCGACACGGTGGCGGCGGACATCGACCTCGCCATCACCCTGCGGCTGGTCAACCAGGTGGAGGACGCGCGCGCCCTCAACGAGAACGCCCTGGACCGCGCGGTCCGCGCCCTGGGCGAGGACCACCCCACGGTGCTCGTGTGCGCCGCCAACCTGGCCAGCGACAGGTACGCGCAGGGCGATGCCGCCGGCGCCCTGGAGCTGGGCCAGCGCACCCTGGAGCGGATCAAGGCCACGCTGGGCGAAGAGCACCCCACCGCGTTCGCCCTGATGAACAACATCGCCAGTGATCTGCGGGCGCTGCGCCGCACCGAGGAGGCCGAGGCCATGCACGCGGCCGCCGTGGAGGGACTGCGCAGCAAGCTCGGAGCCGTCCACCCGGCCTGCACGGACGCCGAGGCCTGGCGCCGCTCCAACTGCGACGCCGATCCCATGCCCTAGGGGGCTGCCCGGCGGATCCTGTCGCAGACGCGGGGGCCGGCACGCCCTCCCCCACTGCCTCAAGGGCGTGGGGGCAACCCCAGGGGCGTTGTCGTCGGTCGCCGGCGCTCCCTCATCGTCCCCGCTCACCTGCGCTGATCGGGTATGGCGACGGTGTGGCCGAGCCATTCGGCCACGGTGAGGGGGTCCGGTGCGGACGTGCTCTTGAGCTTGACGGCCGCGTAGACGTGCCGGACCAGTTCCGGGCAGGCGGTGAGGGCGCGGGCCGCCCCCTCGCGGTCCCGGCGCCCCCGCAGGGTCCACGCCAGCCCGGACCACACGGTGCCCGGAGCCGGGCCGGCGTCGCTGTGCGCCCTGATCTCGGCGGTGTACAGGCACTCCGCGGCCGGCAGGCGGCCGTCGAGCAGGTGGACGTCCGCCGGCCGCGCCCCCAGCACGAGGTCACTCAGGGCGTCCGTGGCTCGTACCCGGGTGGCCGTGACCCGCATCAGCCGCATCCGCATGAGCACGGCGCGGGCGTCCAGGTGGCGCGCTGCCGGGTCCGGGACCAGGTGAGGGACCGGACAGGGCCAGGCCTGCTCGGGTGCCGCCGCCTGGGCCCGGCCGTCGCCCCACTCCTGCGCCAGGTCGGCCACCAGGTCCGGATCGGGCGCCAGATGGTGGGCCCGCCAGCTCAGCGCGTGGTCGTCGACCGCCAGTTCCGCCCACGCGAGCGGCTCCGGCAGAACCGGTTCGTCCTCCCACTCCCGCACGGTCTCGAGCAGCCGGCCGACCAACCTGCGCCCCAGGGCGGTCAGTTCCGGCTCCCGTTCCAGCGCCGGCAGTACCCGCAGCAGTTGGCGGCGGCGCAACGCGAACTCGAACGCCGCCAGCCGTTGCTCGTCCTCCGGGCATCCGTTGAGGAGGTGTCCGCGCCAGAACCGCGCCACTCCCGTGAAGGCATAGACCCCGTGCAGCACGCCCCGCAGCGGGCGAGGGTCGTCTCGCCAGGGCACCTGAAAACGCCGTGTCACATCGGGCGTGTGCAGCGAGTACATGTGCAGCAGGGCGCTGAGCTTGCTGTGCTGCGCCTCGTGCGTGAGTACGGCGGCGAACTGGGCCGCGGCGGCGGGTTCGGTCCCGGCCGGTGCGGACGCCGCCATGCCGCCCATGCCGTCCTCCATCGTGGCGCTGTGCCAGCGGAACGGCCGGGCGACGGGCAGCGGCTCGATGGAGCGCAGACAGGCGGTGACATCCTCGGCACCGCTCGGGTCCACCCGGGCGAGCAGCGGCCAGGCCTGTTCGAGGAGTTCGGTCCAGCGGTGCACCGCCTCCGCCGCGGCGGGGCCGACGGCCCGGTCCGGGCTGTCCCACGCCTTCCCCTGCATCCGGTAGGGGCCCAGCTCGTGCAGCAAGATCTCCCGGGGGCCGTCCGGCAGGTCCAGGGACAGCACATGGGGGACCTGCCAGTGCGCGGACGGCTGCGCGAAGGGCCGCTCGATCCGCACCGGGCCGGGGCCGCAGGCCGCCGTTCCGGTCGGCGTCACGATGAGCGTGTGGGAGTCGAACGTGACCTCGGCCGCCTGCCATGCTGTGGTCTCCCCCGGGAGCACGGCGCAGCCGAGCGTGGGAAACCAGACCCGTCCGGCCCGGACGGGCACCCTCAGCCGGAACGGGAGCCCGGTGCGCACCGCGGCCACGGCGGCCAGCAGATGCAGATGGCCCACGTCGGCCCAGAGCGGCGGATCGCCCGGCTCCCGCCCGTGGCCGGGGCTTTGTAATCGCCCGAGGCAGTGCCGCAGCCAGTGCCCCGTCTCGGGCAGCAGGAGTATCTCGTCGGCTATCGCGGCGCTCTGCCGTTCAGCGGCGATGAGCAGGTCCCAGGCCGCCTCGATGCCCGACAAGGGCCCCGTCGCATCGGCGCGGCTGCTCGCGGACCCCATGAGCAGTCCCAGCAGAACCAGCCGGTGGCTGCGCTCGGAGTCCCACAGATGGGCGACGACCGCGCGCCCGGCCCCGCCGCCGGCCAGGAGGTCGAAGTGCCTGGGAGGAAGCCCGTGTCGCGGGAGTCCCGATGCCGACCACCCCGAGGACAGAGAGGAGCCACCCACCGATGAGCCTCCGTGGTCGCCGTCAGGGCCTCGACATCACACCGTGAAGCTGGTCTTCGGGTCGCCGGCGAAGACGGAGGGGTTGCCGGACTCCGTCAGAAGCCGTCGCTCCGCCTTCTGCCAGTCGCGGCCGTTCCGGCAAGCCGGTACGTCCTCCAACCCGAGCTGCGAGAGATCGGGCAGTTCCGACTCGATGATCGCCCCAGCCTGGTCCATCCTCTACGGCCCTCCCCGTCCCCCGGCGTACGGCCCTTTCCTCTGTCATTTCATGATGTCCCCGCGACCCATATCCGGAAACCCCGCGTCGGGAAATCAGGCCTCGCGCCGTCCGTTGTCCGTCATGGGACCGAACTCGGGCATTGCCTCCAGAAGACCGAAAACCACGTCGCGTTCTCTGGTACCGGTGTCCACCTGCCGTATCGCGTCCCGGAGTTCGCGCAGGCCGTCGGGGAACGCGAGGCAGGTGTCGAGCAGCCCGAGGACTTCCACCCGCAGAATGCTGGATCTCGGGACGCTCGTCGCCAGTTTCCTGGGCAGACGGCGCAGCATGGCCTCACGGGAGTCCTTGTCGATCAGCGCGGGCAGCGCTTCGAGGGCTTCCACCAGCGCCTCCCGCCGGTCCGTCGCCCTCTCGTCCGGGCGGCCGTACCGCGCCCGGGCGACGAGTGGGCGGGCGGATGTGCCGGGATCCGGGAACCGCACCGGTCCGGCCGGCGACGGCTCGTGCGCCCGTGGGACCGGCTGGGCGAGCGCGGGAGGGGCGCCGGTGCGGGGCTCCAGGACGGCCCCGCAGGCGTGGGCGGCCAGCAGCAGGTACCAGGTGCGGGAGCGGGCGCCGAGACCGGAGAAGGTCGTGTACGTCAGGGCACCGGCGACGACGGACAGCAGGAACTGGTCCGTCCACGGTTCCCGCCACCCGGCCATCGCGTCGGCGGCGGTGTCCCGCACGCAGTCGACCCGCCGCACCAGCTCGGCGGGCAGCCGGTCGGCATGCTCCTGGCGGGGTGCGACCACGTAGTCGAGCAGTGCCTGCTCCTGCCGGGCCGGCAACGCCCCCGCGACGAACGGTGCGAGCGCCGACAGCAGCAGCATGACGATGTCGCACGTCAGCGCCCCGTCGGCACGGAAGCCACCGAGATCGATCAGCCGGTAGGCCGGTTCCAGGGGGGCGCCGAGCCGCACCGGGACGATGACGTTGTCCAGGTGCAGATCCCCGTGGGTGAGCCCGGTGACGACCGGCACTTCGGGGTCGGGCAGGTCCGGGTGCCCGCCGGAGAGCAGCAGATACGGATTGGGCAGCCGGCGGCCTCCGGCGTCGAACCAGGGCCGGGAGGACCCCGCGAGACCGGCCTCGCGACGCCATGACTCCAGCGAGCCCGGTCCGCCTCCCTCGGGGTCCGCCTCCCCGCGCACGAACACGGAGGCCGGCATCCGCCGCGGCCGCACCTGCGCCGTGTTCCACTCGGTGAGCAGTCCCCGCACCACGCTCGCGCAGGTGCGGGTGAACGCCTCGCCCTCCAGGGCGCCGAGCGGCAGGGCGTCGCGCAGTCCGTCGCCGGCGACGGACTGGAACATCAGCGCGCCCCCGCTCGCGACGGGATAGGGCGCGAAGGCCTGCTCGACGAGATGGTCTGCCGCGAACGTCCGGGGTGACGCCCGCAACGCTCTGCTGTGCCGGGCGGGTTCGGTCCGGTGCGGTCCTTCGGGCAGCACCTTCAGAATGGCGATCCTGGGCGGTGGGGCCACCTCCAGCGCGGCCAGCACGGCTCCGGTGTGTCCTTTGCCCGGCGGCAGCCAGGACGGCTGGAAGAGGCGCACAGTCTGGTCGTTCAACTCCGCCCAGTCGAGCAGGGCTTGAGCCGCGTCGCGGCCCAACCGGTCGGCGAGCGCCGAGGGTTCGGGGACCGGGGACACGTACGCCTCCTAGGGCGGCCTGGTGCGCACGGATGCCGCACGGCACGGCAGGTACACCCACGCCAGTTTTCCATGCCCGCCGAGGACCGGCCAGAGTCCCCGGGGCTGACGGCGCTGAGCCGAACGCTCCCGTCAAGCCCGGTGCAACTGCAGCGCAGCCACCACTTCGTCGTCCGTGAGCTGCTCGAAGTCCTCGTACCACTGCCCCACCGCACTGAAGCCGACCGGCCGATACGGGCACACGATCGTGTCGGCCTCGTCGGCGAGCAGGTCCAGGGAGTCCGGCGCACCGACGGGGACGGCCAGGACGAGGTGGGCCGGCCGGCGCCGCCGCACATGGCGCAGGGCCGCACGCGCGGTCGCACCGGTGGCGAGGCCGTCGTCCACGACGATCACCGTACGGCCCGCCGGATCCGGCGCCGGGCGGTCGCCGCGGTAGCGCTGCTCGCGGCGGCGCAGTTCCCGCCGCTCGCGTTCGACCGCCGGGGCCATGGATTCCTCGGTCAGGCCGAGCAGGCCGAGGGAGTGCGCGTCGAAGAGGGGCGGGTCGTCCGCGACGAGCGCGCCGACGGCGAACTCCTGGTGGTGCGGGGCACCGATCTTACGGACGACGAGTACGTCGAGCGGGGCGCCGAGGGCCCGGGCGACCGGCTCGGCGACGGCGATGCCGCCGCGCGGCAGCGCGAGCACGAGGGGATCGACGAGGACTCCCTGGTCCCGCAGGTCGCTCAGCACCCCGGCGAGTTCCCGCCCGGCTTCGGCACGGTCCCGGAAGCGCATGGCTGGTCCTCCTCCGCGGAGAGCCTCTCCTTCCATGGTGCGCCCGGTCGGGCGTTCCTGGGAGATCGAACATCAGCTCGCTCCCTCTATACACTGAGTGTATAGTAAGCGCATGCCCTACTCGACCGACAAGATCCCGACGCCGCGGCACACGGCCAGGAAGCCGCACGCGACCAGGAAGATGCGCGAAACCACCCAAAGGTTGCGTCCGGCCGCGCTCGCCTCGGCCGCGGTCGGCCTGGCGCTCGTGCTGTCCGGCTGCGCCCAGGTCGAGACGACCTCGCCGAGCACAGCGCGAGCCGAGGCGGCACCCGGGGCGCCGGCGAAGTTCGGGACCGTCGACTGCCGCAAGGCCAAGTGCATCGCGCTCACCTTCGACGCGGGGCCCAGCGAGAACTCGGCCCGGCTGCTCGACATCCTCAAGCAGAAGCAGGTCCCGGCCACCTTCTTCCTGCTGGGCAAGAACCACATCGAGAAGTACCCGGAGCTGGTCAAGCGGATGGCCGCCGAGGGCCACGAGGTCGCGAGCCACACCTGGGACCACAAGATCCTCACGAAGATCTCGGACGCCGAGGTACGCGACGAGCTGAAGCGGCCGGACGACGCGATCGAGCGGCTGACCGGGCACAAGCCCACGCTGATGCGTCCGCCGCAGGGCCGTACGGACTCCGGCATCCACAAGATCGCCAAGGAGCAGGGCCTGGCGGAGGTGCTGTGGAGCGTGACCGCCAAGGACTACACGACGAACGACTCGGCGCTCATCAAGAAGCGCGTCCTGGAGCAGTCGGACCGGGACGGGATCATCCTGCTGCACGACATCTACCCCGGCACCGTGCCCGCCGTGCCCGGCATCATCGACGCGCTGAAGGAGCGCGGCTATGTCTTCGTGACGGTGCCCCAGCTGCTTGCACCCGGCAAGGCGGAACCGGGCAAGGTCTACCGGCCCTGACGGCCGCGACAGGGGAGGTGAGCCGGGTGCGCGGCCGACCGGCCGGCATTGCCTACGATCATGCCGTGCCGACCTTCTCCTTCACCCGTACGGCCCCGCTGCCCCTCGAAGAGGCGTGGCGCCGGCTCACCGAGTGGCCCCGCCACGCCGACGCGGTTCCGCTGACCCGGATCGAGGTGCTCACGCCCGCGCCGACGCAGGTGGGCACGCGGTTCGTGGCCCGTTCGGGCATCGGCCCGCTCACCGTCGACGACCTGATGGAGGTCACCGTGTGGCGCCCGCCCGTCGACGGGGAGCCCGCCCTGTGCCGCCTGGAGAAGCGCGGCCAGGTGGTCCTCGGCTGGGCGGAGATCGAGGTACGGCCGGGGCCCGGCGGCCGTAGCCGGGTGGTGTGGCGGGAGGAACTGCGGGTGCGCTTCCTGCCCCGCGCCTTCGACGGCGTACTGGAGCGCACGGCACGCGTGATGTTCGGCCGGGCGGCGAACCGGCTGCTCAGGCGGGAATGAGCCCGCACGTCCCGGCAGGCGCGGGACCCGCCCCGCCGGGCACACCGCTTTCCTGGTCGGCGCTTCAGGCCACCGACCCGATCGTCGTGGCCGGTCGCGCCGCCGTGTCGTGGTGGATCGGGGTGTGCGCGCCGGTGAGAGCGACGCCGCTGCCGCCGCGCCGGCCCGCGACGATCTCCGCGCCGATGGACAGGGCCGTCTCCTCCGGCGTACGGGCGCCGAGGTCGAGGCCTATCGGGGAGCGCAGACGGGCCAGTTCGAGTTCGGAGACGCCGACCTCGCGCAGGCGCGCGTTGCGGTCGAAGTGGGTGCGGCGGGAGCCCATCGCGCCGACGTAGGCGACCGGCAGCCGCAGGGCCAGCTTCAGCAGCGGTACGTCGAACTTGGCGTCATGGGTGAGGACGCACAGGACGGTACGGCCGTCGACCTCGGTGCGTTCCAGGTACTTGTGCGGCCACTCGACGACGATCTCGTCGGCGTCGGGGAAGCGGGTGCGGGTGGCGAACACCGGGCGGGCGTCGCACACGGTGACGTGGTAGCCGAGGAACTTGCCGACGCGGACCAGCGCGGAGGCGAAGTCGATGGCGCCGAAGACGATCATGCGGGGTGCGGGGACGGAGGACTCGACCAGGACCGTGAGCGGGGCGCCGCAGCGCGAGCCCTGTTCGCCGATCTCCAGGGTGCCGGTGCGGCCCGCGTCCAGGAAGGCGCCGGCCTCGGCGGCGACGGTGCGGTCCAGTTCGGGATGGGCGCCGAAACCGCCGTCGTAGGAACCGTCGGTGCGGACGAGGAGGGCCCGGCCCCGCAGCTGGGCCGGTCCCTCCACGATCCGCGCGACCGCCGCCGCCTCCCCACTGGCGGCGGCGGCCAGCGCGGCCGCGACCACCGGCCGGGCGGGACCGTCCGCCCGGACCGGTGTGACGAGGATGTCGATGATGCCGCCACAGGTCAGGCCGACGGCGAAGGCGTCCTCGTCGCTGTACCCGAAGCGTTCGAGGACGGTTTCCCCGTCGTCGAGCGCCTGTTGGCACAGGTCGTACACGGCTCCCTCCACGCATCCGCCGGAGACCGAACCGATGGCCGTGCCCTCGCTGTCGACGGCGAGCGCGGCGCCCGGTTGCCGGGGCGCGCTGCCGCCGACGGCCACCACGGTGGCGACGGCGAAGTCACGTCCCTGCTCGACCCACCGGTTCAACTCGTCGGCGATGTCCAGCATGTTCGGCCTCCTGATCAGGTCAAGGGGATGCGTGGAGGGTCCGGGCGTCAGTGCACGCCCAGGGCCGCCCGGATCGGATGCAGTGAGAAGTAGATGAGGAAGAGGACCGTCAGACCCCACATGAAGGGGCCGATCTCGCGCCACTTGCCCTGGGCGAGCTTGATGGCGACGTAGGAGATCACACCGGCGGCGACACCGGGGGTGATCGAGTACGTGAACGGCATGATCACGACGGTCAGGAAGACCGGGATCGCGACGGAGCGGTCGCCCCAGTCCACGTGACGGGCGTTCATCATCATCATCGCGCCGATGGTGACGAGGGCAGCCGAGGCCACCTCGCGCGGCACGATCGCCGTGATCGGCGTGAAGAAGAGACAGAGGGCGAAGAACCCACCGGTGACGACCGAGGCCAGTCCGGTACGGGCGCCCTCGCCGACGCCGGTCGCGGACTCGATGAACACGGTCTGACCGGAGCCGCCGACGGCGCCGCCGATGGCGCCGCCGGCACCGTCGATGAACAGCGCCTTGGACAGGCCCGGCATCCGGCCCTGGGCGTCGGCGAGGTTGGCCTCGGTGCCGATGCCGATGATGGTGGCCATGGCGTCGAAGAAGCCGGCGAGCACGAGCGTGAAGACGATGAAGGTCACCGTCATGTAGCCCACGTTGCCCAGGCCGCTGAAGGACACCTTGCCGATGAGCGAGAAGTCCGGCATCGACACGGCGCTGCCGTGCAGCGCGGGACCCTCGCCGTTGGCCCAGCCCTTGTCGTCGGCGAGGCCGGCCGCGTTGACGATCACCGCGAGAACGGTGCCGGTGATGATGCCGATGAGAATGGCGCCGGGAACGTTCCGGGACTGCAGCGCGAAGATGAGCAGCAGCGTGACGGCGAAGAGCAGGACGGGCCAGCCGGCGAGCTCGCCCCCGTTGCCCAACGTGACCGGGGTCGCCGTACCGGCGTGCACGAACCCGGCCTTGACCAGGCCGATGAACGCGATGAACAGACCGATGCCGATCGTGATGCCGTGCTTGAGCGGCAGCGGGATCGCGTTCATGATCATCTCGCGGAGACCCGTGACCACCAACAGCATGATCACGACGCCGTACGCGACGCACATACCCAGGCCCTGGGCCCACGTCAGGTCCTTGGTCCCCATGACCAGACCGGCCAGCACACCGGAGACGGAGAGTCCGGCGGCCATGGCCAGCGGCACTTTGCCGAACCAGCCCATGAGGAGGGTGGTGCCCGCCGCGCCGAGCGCGGTGGCCGTGATGAGGGCCTTCTGGCCCAGCGAGTCGCCGGACTTGTCCGCGCCGCTGAGGATCACCGGGTTGAGCAGGAGGATGTACGCCATCGCCATGAAGGTGGTGATGCCACCGCGGACCTCGGTCGCGATGGAGGATCCTCTTTCGGAAATGTGGAAGTACCGGTCGAGCCACGACCTACCGGCCGGCGGACGCGAACCCGCGCCCGCTTCTTCGGCGGTGTTCGTGGGCTCCACTGACTGCTGGGTCATGGTGCCATCTCCCAAGGTTCACAGGGGCACCCGTGCAACCGCCCTGACGGTCACGGGATTTGGGAATGGACGACCCGGGGGACGGCCCGAGACGAACGAATTTCCTGGTGCTTCAAGGACCGCGAGCGGTGCGGAACTCAAAGAGGGTTCCTCCGGGCGGCGCGGCGGAGTGTGTGACGTTCCCTGCGCCGCCCGGAGAGCTTTTGGGTTGTTACGCGGTTCCCGTGAGGTGCTCGGGCCGTACCGGAGTGCGGTTGAGCTCCAGCCCGGTCGCGTTCCGGATCGCCGCGAGGACGGCCGGAGTCGACGACAGGGTCGGGGCCTCGCCGATGCCGCGCAGCCCGTACGGGGCGTGCTCGTCGGCGAGTTCGAGCACGTCGACCGGGATGGTCGGCGTGTCGAGAATCGTGGGGATCAGGTAGTCCGTGAAGGAGGGGTTCCTGACCTTGGCGGTCTTCGGGTCGACGATGATCTCCTCCATCACCGCCACGCCCAGGCCCTGGGTCGTACCGCCCTGGATCTGGCCGATGACGGAGAGCGGGTTGAGCGCCTTGCCGACGTCCTGGGCGCAGGCCAGCTCGATGACCTTGACCAGGCCGAGCTCGGTGTCGACCTCGACGACCGCGCGGTGCGCGGCGAAGGAGTACTGGACATGGCCGTCGCCCTGACCGGTGACCAGGTCGAAGGCCTCGGTCGGCCGGTGCCGCCACTCCGCCTCGATCTCGACGGTCTCGTCCTCCAGGACGTCGACCAGGTCGCCGAGGACCTCGCCGCCGTCGGTGACGACCTTGCCGCCCTCCAGCAGGAGTTCGGCGGTCGCCCAGGCCGGGTGGTAGCTGCCGAACTTGCGGCGGCCGATCTCCAGGACCTTCTCGCGGACGAGTTCGCAGGTGTGCTTCACGGCGCCGCCGGTGACGTACGTCTGCCGGGAGGCCGAGGTCGAACCCGCCGAGCCGACCTGGGTGTCGGCCGGGTGGATGGTGACCTGGGTGACGCCGAGTTCGGTGCGGGCGATCTGCGCGTGGACGGTGACACCGCCCTGGCCGACCTCCGCCATCGCGGTGTGCACGGTGGCGACGGGCTCTCCGTTGATGACCTCCATGCGCACCTTGGCGGTGGAGTAGTCGTCGAAGCCCTCGGAGAAGCCGACGTTCTTGATGCCGACCGCGTAGCCGACACCGCGTACGACGCCTTCGCCGTGGGTGGTGTTGGACAGACCGCCGGGCAGCTGCCGTACATCGGCGCCCTCGCTGGACTCCCACTGGCGCTCGGGCGGCAGCGGCATCGCCTTGATGCGGCGCAGCAGTTCGGCGACCGGGGCCGGGGAGTCGACCGGCTGCCCGGTCGGCATGATGGTCCCCTGCTCCATGGCGTTGAGCTGCCGGAACTCCACCGGGTCCATGCCCAGCTTCTTCGCCAGCTTGTCCATCTGCGCCTCGTAGGCGAAGCACGCCTGGACCGCGCCGAAGCCGCGCATGGCGCCACAGGGCGGGTTGTTGGTGTAGAGGGCGATGGCCTCGATGTCGACGTCGTCGATCACGTACGGGCCGACGCTCAGCGAGGAGGCGTTGCCGACGACCGCCGGGGAGGCGGAGGCGTAGGCGCCGCCGTCCAGGACGATCTTGCACTTCATGTGCGTGAGCTTGCCGTCCTTGGTGGCGCCGTGCTCGTAGTAGAGCTTCGCCGGGTGCCGGTGGACGTGTCCGAAGAAGGACTCGAACCGGTTGTAGACGATTTTGACGGGCTTTCCTGTGCGGAGGGCGAGCAGGCAGGCGTGGATCTGCATCGACAGGTCCTCGCGGCCGCCGAACGCACCGCCGACACCGGCCAGCGTCATCCGCACCTTGTCCTCGGGCAGGCCGAGGACGGGCGCTATCTGGCGCAGGTCGGAGTGGAGCCACTGGGTGGCGATGTAGAGGTGGACGCCGCCGTCGTCCTCGGGTACGGCGAGGCCGGACTCGGGGCCGAGGAAGGCCTGGTCCTGCATGCCGAAGGTGTACTCGCCCTCGACGATCACGTCGGCCCGCTTGCGGGCTTCCTCCACGTTGCCGCGGGTGATCGGCTGGCGGTGCACGATGTTCGGGTGCGGGACGTGCCCGGAGTGGTGGTCGTCGCGGCCCTCGTGGATGAGGATCGCGTCCGGTGCGGTCGCGGAGGCCTCGTCGGTGATGACGGGCAGTTCCCTGTAGTCGACCTT
Source organism: Streptomyces roseochromogenus subsp. oscitans DS 12.976 (assembly GCF_000497445.1). Classification (NCBI taxonomy): domain Bacteria; kingdom Bacillati; phylum Actinomycetota; class Actinomycetes; order Kitasatosporales; family Streptomycetaceae; genus Streptomyces; species Streptomyces roseochromogenus. The sequence goes on from NZ_CM002285.1 coordinate 1,975,601, forward strand.
GATCTTGGCGGCGGCGCGGCGGGCCGTCTCCGGGTGGTCGGCGGCGACGATCGCGACCGGCTCGCCATGGTGGCGTACCTTGCCGTGCGCGAGGACCGGGGTGTCCTGGATCTCCAGGCCGTAGTTCTTCACCGAGGTGGGCAGGTCGTCGTACGTCAGGACCGCGTACACACCCGCCATGGCGAGCGCCTCGGAGGTGTCGATCGAGACGATCTCGGCGTGCGCGACGGTGGAGCGCAGGATCTGGCCCCACAGCATGTCCTCGTGCCACATGTCGGACGAGTACGCGAACTCGCCGGTGACCTTGAGGGTGCCGTCCGGGCGGAGCGTCGACTCGCCGATGCCGCCCTTGGTCTGCGAGCCCTGCGTGATCTTCGTAGGAGCGCCGTTGGTCGGCATGTCAGACTCCCTCGGACTGGCGGGCGGCCGCCAGGCGGACCGCGTCCATGATCTTCTCGTAGCCCGTGCAGCGGCACAGGTTGCCCGACAGCGCCTCGCGGATGTCCGCGTCGGACGGGTTCGGGTTGCGCTCCAGGAGTTCGTCGGAAGCGACGAGCAGACCCGGGGTGCAGAAGCCGCACTGGACGGCGCCGGCGTCGATGAACGCCTGCTGGATGGGGCTGAGTTCGGTGCCCTCGCCGGTCTGCGAGTCGGTGCCCTTGGCCTTCCACTGCTGGGCGTCCTGCAGCGAGGTGCCGCAGGCGCCGGTCGCGCAGCCGCCCTCGGCGCGCTGCTGGGCGAAGTCGGCGAGGCCCTCGACGGTCACGACGTCACGGCCCTCGACCTGGCCGGCCGCGACCAGGCAGGAACACACCGGAACCCCGTCCAGACGGACGGTGCAGGAGCCGCACTCGCCCTGCTCACAGGCGTTCTTCGAACCGGGCAGGCCGAGGCGCTCGCGCAGGACGTACAGCAGGGACTCGCCCTCCCAGACGTCGTCGGCCTCCTGCGGGCGTCCGTTGACGGTGAAGTTGACGCGCATTACGCAGCTCCCTCGATGGTGCGGCGGGTGCCGCGGTACGACTCCCAGGTCCAGGTGAGCGTCCGGCGGGCCATCACGCCGACCGCGTGGCGGCGGTAGCTCGCGGTGCCCCGGACGTCGTCGATCGGGTTGCAGGAGGCGGAGCACAGGTCCGCGAACTGCTTGGCGACCGACGGGGTGATGATCTTGCCGTTGTCCCAGAAGCCGCCCTCGTCGAGCGCCGCGTTCAGGAACTCCTCGGCGGCCTTGGCGCGCACCGGGGTCGGGGCGGCGGAGCCGATGCCGGTCCGGACGGTGCGGGTCTCGGGGTGCAGGGCGAGGCCGAAGGCGCACACGGCGATGACCATGGCGTTGCGGGTGCCGACCTTCGAGTACTGCTGCGGTCCGTCCGCCTTCTTGATGTGGACGGCGCGGATCAGCTCGTCCGGCTGGAGCGCGTTGCGCTTGACGCCGGTGTAGAACTCGTCGATCGGGATCAGCCGGGTGCCGCGGGCCGCGGACTCCACCTCGACCTCGGCGCCGGCGGCGAGGAGGGCGGGGTGGGCGTCACCGGCGGGCGAGGCCGTGCCGAGGTTGCCGCCGACGCCGCCGCGATTGCGGATCTGCGGGGAGGCGACCGTGTGCGAGGCGAGCGCGAGGCCCGGCAGCTCGGCACGGAGATTCTCCATGATCCTGGTGTACGGGACGGAAGCACCCAGCCGAACGCTCTCCTCGCCGACCTCCCACTCGTAGAGGTCGCCGATGCGGTTGAGGTCGAGCAGGTACTCGGGCCGGCGGTGGTCGAAGTTGATCTCGACCATCACATCGGTGCCACCCGCAATCGGCACAGCGGTGGGGTGCTCGGCCTTCGCGGCGAGCGCCTCCTCCCAGCTGGCGGGGCGAAGGAAGTCCATGACCGGCTCTCTTCTTCGTCTCGTGGGTCGTACAGATTGAGCCAATCCGTGTGCGGCGGGCCCGGCTCGTTCATGTCCTGTTAACGCGGAGTGGACTCAGTACACCGCCCACTGCTCCTGGGTGGTCAGTCACCGAAACCATGAAGGAGTTGGCTGGCCACGGCGGGCATCTTGTAGATTCGTATGAACGGAGGTCATCGGTAACCTCTCCTTTTTCCTGGGGAAACGCAGGAAACAGCGCGGAGACCCCGGAGAACGCCCTGTGCGGCCCTGTGCCGGGCCCTCTCCCGTCACCCTCCATGATCCATCGTAGGTTTCGAGACAAAGAACGGCGGCGACAAGATGCGGCTGCGCGCACTTCTGGACACCGATGCGCTGGGCCTGCGGCTGCTCGGCGGTGAGGAGGAGCTGGACCGGTCGGTGCGCGGGGTCATGACGACCGACCTGCGCGACCCGAGCCGCTACCTCTCCGGGGGCGAGCTGGTGCTGACCGGCCTGGCCTGGCGCCGGGACGCCGATGATTCCGAGTCGTTCGTCCGGATCCTGGTGCAGGCCGGGGTGGCGGCGCTCGCCGCCGGTGAGGCGGAGCTGGGCGATGTGCCGGACGACCTGGTGCTCGCCTGCGCCCGGCACCGGCTGCCGCTGTTCGCGGTGCACGAGTCGGTGGCGTTCGCGACGATCACCGAGCATGTCGTACGGCAGGTCTCCAGCGAGCGCGCCGGCGACCTGGCGGCCGTCGTGGACCGGCACCGGCGGATGATGACCTCGGGCCCGGCGGGCGGCGGCCCGGACGTGGTCCTGGACCTGCTCGGCACCGACCTGGACCTGCGCGCCTGGGTGCTCTCGCCCACCGGCCGGCTGATCGCCGGCTCCAAGGTCACGGGCCCCGAGCTGCCCCCGGAGGCCTGCGCGAAGCTCGCCGCCGAGCACCTGGCGGCCACCCGCACCGGCCGGCGCGGCCCGCACCGGGTCCTGATGGCCGGTACGACGTACTCGCTGTTCCCGATCCGCTCCTCCGGCCGCTCCCCGCAGGGCGCACGCGATGTACGCGAGACGGTGCTGTCGGACTGGCTGCTGGCCGTCGAGGCGGACGCCGGCGACTGGCCCGAGGAGCGCCTCGACCTGCTGCAGGGCGTCACCCAGCTGATCTCGGTCGAGCGGGACCGCCGGGACGCGGCGCGCACGGTGCGCCGCCGGCTCGCCCAGGAGGTGCTGGAGCTGGTCCAGACAGGTGCCGCGCCGGCCGAGATCGCGGCCCGGCTCAGGGTGGCCGCCCCGGTGCTGCTGCCCGGGCTCGGCGCGGCTCCGCACTGGCAGGTCGTGGTGGCCCGGGTGGACTGGGAGGACAGCGAGGTCGAGGGCGGCCCGGTCGCCCAGTCGCTCCTGGAGGAAGTGCTGGTCGACCCGCTGGCGACCGGCCCGGAGCCGTCCGACCGGATCGCCGTCGCGCACACCGGTGACGAGGCGATCGCCCTGGTGCCGCTGCCGGCGGTCTCCTCCGAGCACGACGGCTCGGAGACGGGGCTACTGGCCGAATCTCTGCTGCAGTCGGTGCGGCAGTCGCTGTCGGCGGGCCTGAACGACGACGGACGGCTCACTCTCGGCGTCAGCGCCGCCGTGCACTCGGCGGAGGGCCTGCGCGGGGCCCTGGAGGAGGCCCGGCACGCCCGCCGGGTGGCGGCCGCCCGCCCGGGCCGGGTCTGCGCGGCGGGCCACCAGGAGCTGGCGTCGCACGTCCTGCTGCTGCCCTTCGTGCCCGACGACGTCCGCCGCGCCTTCACCGCACGCCTGCTGGACCCCCTGACGGACTACGACCGCCGGCACCGGGCCGAGCTGATCCCGACCCTGGAGGCGTTCCTGGACTGCGACGGCTCCTGGACCCGCTGCGCCACCCGGCTCCACCTGCACGTCAACACGCTGCGCTACCGGGTGGGCCGGATCGAGCAGTTGACGGGACGGGACCTCTCCCGCCTGGAGGACAAGCTGGACTTCTTCCTCGCGCTGCGCATGAGCTGAGGTCACCGGGGGCGTGCGGGGCCGAACCCGGTCACGCCCGCGCCCCACGACTTTGTGAAATCTTTCACCCACCCTCTTGGCCCGGCCCCGCGAATGGTGCTGGAATGCCGCCACCACTCAACAGCTCGATGGCGTGCTCGGGGAGGGCAACGTGGCGCATACCGCCATGTCTGGTAACGGAACGACCCCAGGTGACGATCCGCTCCAGACCGCGGTATGGCGGCTGCGCTCGCGGGCCTGCTGGGCGGACGCGGCGGCCCTGCTGCCGCCCGACGCCCCCGCCACGGCCCTGCAGCGGGCCGCGTTGCTGGTCGAACGGTGTCTGTACACCGAGCGGGGCTGGGAGGACGCGGAGGACGCCCTGCGGACGGCGGAGGCGCTCGCGCACGGCGACGAGGAGCGGGGCGCTGCCGCGTGCGAGCGGGGTCAACTCGCCTACACGGCAACGCTGCACGGGGTGCGGGACCGGGCGGACGAGGCGCGGGCCGCACTCGGCCGGGCGGCGGCGCTGATCCCTCCGGGGGCGCCGGGCCGGGCCCTGCTGGACTTCCGCCGGGGTCTGATCGCCGAGAACCTGACCCGCTCTCCGCAGGCGGCGCGGGCGGCTTTCCGCCGGGCTCACGCGGGAGCCACGGCGCATACCGACCCGCTGCTGCTGTCCTTCACCTGGCGTCACCTCGCCGGACTCGCCCTGCGGGACGGCGAGTTGACGGAGGCGCGGCATGGCTTCGCCGAATCCCTGCGCATCCGGGAGGAGCTGGGCTACCTGGTCGGTACGGCGCCCGCGCTGGCCTCCCTGGCCGACGCGGAATCCGAGCCGGAGGCTTCGCGGCTGAGGGAGGAGGCCCGCCGCTTGTTCCGACTGCTCGGGGGTGTTCCGACGTGGCTGTCCCGCCAGCTGTCCCCACCGGCACCCGGGGTGGCTACGGCCTAGGGGCGGGTGGGTGCCGGTTCAGGGCCGAGTGCGGGCCGGTGGGGGTTTTCGCGCAGTTCCCCGTACCCCTGGGCGAGCTATGGCCGGAGTGACCCGAAGGGGCGCGAGGCCGCGTGAACGCGAGCGACCACGACGGACCTACACCGCACGACAGCTGTCTCCGCCGACACCCGAGGTGGCTACGGCCCAGGGGCGGGCGAGTGCCGGTTCATAGCCGAGCGCAGACCGGTGGGAGTTTTCGCGCAGCCCCGCACCCCCGGGCGAGCTACGGCCGGAGTGACCCGAAGCGGCGCGGGGCCGCGTGAACGCGAGCGAACACGACGGGCCCACACCCGGGAGATGACCCGAACCCCAACGGCGCCGACCCGGTCTGCTCAGCTCGCCGCGCCGGCGAAGTGCTCCGTCACCAGCCCCCGCACCACATCCACGTCCCCGGCGATCAGCGCGTCCAGGAGGGCGATGTGTTCCTCCGCGTCCGCGACCAGGTAGGCACGGAGGCGCCGGACCGGGGGCCACTGGGACCGTCGGTGGAGGTCGGCGGCCACACCGACCAGCTGCTCGTTGCCCGACAGGGCGAGCAGGGCGCCATGGAAGGCGCGGTCGGACTCCGCGTACGTCGCCGGACAGCCGTCGGCCGCCGCCCGCACCGTCTCCTGCGCCAGCGGACGCAGCTCGGCCCACCGCTCCCCCGGCACCGTCCGGGCGAGCCGCAGCATCACCGGCACCTCGATGAGCGCGCGCACCTCCGCCAGCTCGGCCAGCTCCCGCGCCCCCCGCTCGACCACCCGGAAGCCCCGGTTGGGCACGACCTCGACCGCGCCCTCCAGGGCGAGCTGCTGCATGGCCTCCCGCACGGGCGTCGCCGAGACACCGAACCGCTCGCCGAGCACCGGCCCCGAGTAGACCTCGCCCGGCTGCAGCTCCCCGGTGACCAGCGCCGTCCGCAGTGCGTCCAGGATCTGCCCGCGCACCGAGGAGCGCCGCACCGCCGGCCGCGGCCCGGGAATCGGCCGCTCACTGTGCGTGTGCTCGCCCCGCGCGGCCGGCACCGCGGTGTCGTCCCGCTCGCGGCAGCCGTCGAGGGTGTCCGCCCTGCGCGCCTGCGCGGGCACCCGGGAACCGCCGGTCGTACGGCGCTCGGGTGTCCCCGCCTCGGCGGAGCCCTGCACGCTCTGCTTCACGGGTCCTCCTGGCGGCTTGTCGGCACTTGGGTCATTAACGGCGAGTTGTCACTTGTCCGTCAAGCACCTTAGGCGCCCGAGCCAGTAGTTCAAATTCACCGAGAGTGAGTAAGGTTAGGCTTACCTATATATTCGGCCTGCGTTCAAGGATCGGGCGATCCGGCCGGGTCCAGCCGGGTCCGGCCGCCAAACCCCCGGCGAACGCGGCGACTTGAGTGTCCCCACAGGGCTGGAGCACGGGCCGGGGTCCACTAAGATCATCGTACGTAGATGCTTCACACCTTCCTCACCCGCCTCAGGAAGTTTCCCCGGAACCATCCGTACGGGTAGTCTTATTCGAACTCAACTCCCGCCCCTCAAGCGGCAGTTCGAGCAGAACGCCGCCCTGGGCATCCTCTTGCACTTTGTTGGCGGCCTCTTGCCCCGAAACCCCCTGAGGGCCGTCGGGAGTGGGCCACTATGGCGGGCGTTACGCCCTATCCCAATGCAAGGGACCCCTGATGAGACTGACCGACATATCGCTGAACTGGCTGCTTCCGGGCGCCGTACTGCTCCTGGGCATGCTGGCGGCGGTGGCGGTGCTCGCGCGCGGCAAGCGCTCCTCCGGGGAGAACGCGAGCGCGGACGACTCCTGGGAGCGCAGCGAGGAGCGCCGCAGACGCAAGGAGGCCATCTACGGCACGGCCTCCTACGTGCTCCTGTTCTGCTGTGCGGCGGTCGCCGCCGCCCTGTCCTTCCACGGCCTCGTCGGCTTCGGCGAACAGAACCTGGGGCTGACGGACGGCTGGCAGTACCTGGTGCCGTTCGGCCTGGACGGCGCGGCGATGTTCTGCTCCGTCCTCGCGGTGCGCGAGGCCAGCCACGGTGACGCGGCGCTCGGCTCCCGGATCCTCGTGTGGCTGTTCGCGGCGGCGGCGGCCTGGTTCAACTGGGTGCACGCGCCCCGGGGAGCCGGCCACGCGGGCGCCCCGCAGTTCTTCTCCGGTATGTCACTGTCCGCGGCCGTCCTGTTCGACCGGGCGCTGAAGCAGACCCGCCGGGCCGCGCTGCGCGAGCAGGGCCTGGTGCCGCGTCCGCTGCCGCAGATCCGGATCGTGCGCTGGCTGCGGGCCCCTCGCGAGACCTACAAGGCCTGGTCCCTGATGCTGCTGGAGGGTGTGCGCAGCCTGGACGAGGCGGTCGAGGAGGTCCGCGAGGACAAGCGGAGCAAGGAGGAGACCCGCCAGCGCCGGCGCGAGCAGCACCGCCTGGAGCGGGCCCAGCTGAAGGCGATCAGCCGGGGCCACCGCGGCTTCGTGGGGCGCACAGGCCGGCAGGTCGAGGTACAGGCGGTGGAGCGGGGCCCCGCCGAGGTGACCGCGGAGCCTGCCATATCCACCGCGGAACAGTTGCCCGTACGCGCCCGTCCCTCCCTGCAGCCGGTCCGCAGCGCGTCCGCTGAGCACATGACGGTCGACCTCACCGCGGAGGACGACACGATGGCCCTGCCGCGCCTGGACTCCCTGGAGCGCAAGCTGAAGGACCTGGAGCAGCAGTTCGGCTAGGGCCTGTCCGGGACCGGGGCTCAGACCATCACACAGACGGGCCGGGGGCGTGACCACACGGGTCGCGCCCCCGGCCCGTCGTCTGTCACTCGTACCGTCACGCCGCCTCGGCGCCCAGTTCGAACCACACCGACTTGCCCACCCCGTGCGGTCGTACGCCCCAGGCGTCCGCGAGGGACTGCACCAGCACCATGCCCCGGCCATGGGTGTCGTCGTCCGTGTCCGGGCCTCTCAGCTCCGGTCTGCGGGCCACGAAGTCCCGTACCTCCACGCGCAGTCCGCCCGGCTCCACGACTGCCGTGAGGACCGCGTCGTCGTCGGTGTGGACGAGCGCGTTGGTGACCAGTTCGCTGGTGAGCAGTTCGGCGATCTCCGAGCGGCCGGGTTTGCCCCAGTGCCGCAGCAGTTCGCGCAACTCCCGGCGGGCCTCGGGCACCGCCCGGAGATCCGCCCGCCCCAGTCTGCGCCGGAGCCGGTGCGCGTGTCCCGTGATGGTGCCGGCCTCGTCCCCCGCCGTCTCCCCCGTCGTCGCCGAGGAGCCCCCGACGACCGCGGGACCGCCCCCTCGTGCCTGACTCTTCATGACCCCCGCCCGCACGCCGCTGGACCCTGCCCCTCCTGGTCGAACACGTTCACGGGGGATGCTTGCCCAGCCCGCACACAGGCAGTCATCACGCATGCCCGATGGCCGGCGGTTCGGCCACGGCCGTACGGCGTCCGGGCCGCCCGCCGAGCCGGGCCGCGCCGGGATCACCGGCCCCCCGCAGGGCGCTGGGCGCCACGGACGCCCCGCAACGGCAAGGCAGATGCGCCCGGCACCGGCCGTCGGCACACCGTCACGCGCCGTGAAAGTGGCCGAAATCAATTCCCTTACGGGCGAGTACGCGGTCGCCCGCGGGAATGGCGCTAGGGCCGTGGCACATTGCGGAGGTTGGAGCGGGCCATTTGGAGCATGCGGCCGACGCCGCCGTCGAGCACGATCTTCGAGGCGGACAGGGCGAATCCGGTGACCATCTCGGCGCTGATCTTCGGCGGGATGGACAGTGCGTTGGGGTCGGTGACGATGTCCACCAGCGCCGGGCCCTTGTGCTTGAAGGCGTCCTTGAGCGCTCCGGCGAGTTGCCTGGGCTTCTCCACCCGCACCCCGTGGGCGCCGCAGGCGCGGGCGACGGCGGCGAAGTCGGGGTTCACGTTGGTGGTGCCGTACGAGGGCAGTCCGGCGACCAGCATCTCCAACTCGACCATGCCGAGGGAAGAGTTGTCGAACAGGACGACCTTGACGGGGAGGTCGTACTGCACGAGCGTCAGGAAGTCGCCCATCAGCATGGAGAAGCCGCCGTCGCCCGACATGGACACCACCTGGCGGCGCCGGTCGGTGAACTGGGCGCCGATCGCCATCGGCAGCGCGTTCGCCATCGAGCCGTGCGAGAACGAACCGATGATCCTGCGACGGCCGTTGGGCGAGATGTAGCGCGCCGCCCACACATTGCACATGCCGGTGTCGACGGTGAACACGGCGTCGTCGTCGGCGACTTCGTCGAGGACGGCGGCCACGTACTCGGGGTGGATGGGGACGTGCTTGTCGACCTTGCGGGTATAGGCCTTGACCACGCCCTCCAGGGCGTCGGCGTGTTTCTTCAGCATCTTGTCGAGGAAACGCCGGTCGGTCTTCTCCTTCACGCGCGGGATCAGACAGCGCAGCGTCTCGCGCACATCGCCCCACACGGCGAGGTCGAGCCGTGAGCGCCGGCCGAGCACCTCGGGCCGCACATCGATCTGGGCGATCTTCACGTCGTCGGGCAGGAAGGCGTTGTACGGGAAGTCGGTGCCGAGCAGGATCAGCAGGTCGCACTCGTGGGTGGCCTCGTAGGCGGCGCCGTAGCCCAGCAGTCCGCTCATTCCGACGTCGTACGGGTTGTCGTACTGGATCCACTCCTTGCCGCGCAGGGCGTGCCCCACCGGGGACTTGATCCGCCCGGCGAACTCCATGACCTCCGCGTGCCCGCCCGCCGTGCCGCTGCCGCAGAAGAGGGTCACCTTCCCGGCCTCGTCGATCATCTCCACGAGCTTGTCGATCTCGGCGTCGCCCGGCCGGACGGTGGGCCGGGAGGTGACGAGGGCGCTCTGCGCGGCCTTCTCCGGGGCCGGTTCGGCGGCGATGTCACCGGGCAGCGAGACCACGCTGACGCCGCTCTGCCCGACCGCGTGCTGGATGGCGCTCTGCAGCAGCCGGGGCATCTGCTTCCGGTGCGAGATCAGTTCGCTGTAGTGGCTGCACTCCTGGAAGAGCCGGTCGGGATGGGTCTCCTGGAAGTAGCCGAGGCCGATCTCGCTGGACGGGATGTGCGAGGCGAGCGCGAGCACCGGGGCCATCGAGCGGTGCGCGTCGTACAGGCCGTTGATCAGGTGCAGATTGCCCGGGCCGCAGGACCCGGCGCACGCGGCCAGCTTCCCGGTGATCTGAGCCTCGGCTCCGGCCGCGAAGGCGGCGGTCTCCTCGTGGCGTACGTGGATCCAGTCGATGGCGGAGTTGCGGCGGACGGCGTCCACCACCGGGTTGAGGCTGTCACCGACCACGCCGTAGAGCCGGCGTACGCCGGCGCGGACGAGGATGTCGACGAACTGCTCCGCTACATTCTGTTTGGCCATGTTGTCTCGTCTGCCCCTCCGGTGGCTCCGCTTACCTCCGTGGTCCTCGGTTCCATCCATTCACCGGGGCAGGGGTCACGGCGTCGCGGGGGCACCCGTCACGCCTCCCACACGGCCGCCGCCGTACGGTCGTCGGCGTAGCCCTTCACCCGTACCTGGGCGTCGGCGAGGAACGCGGCGAGGCCGGGCGGGGTACGGCCGGACCAGCGGCGGGCCAGGTAGGCGCAGAGGGCGGCCTCGCCACGCAGCGGCTCGGCCAGACCGGCGCTGCACATGACCAGCGCATCCCCCGGGCGGGCCAGCGAGGCACGGAACCGGAACGGCTCGCGAGGCGGCTCGGGCGCCGGCTCGTACGGGCTCGGCGGGGTCGGGATGCCGAGGTCCATGGTGAACCGGTCGCCCTCGGGGGTCTCGGCGAACGTACTGCCGGGGTCGTCGGGCGTGACGTGCGGTTCGATGTCCTGCCACGCGCCGTCCCGCAGCCGGAACAGGCCGCCGTCGCCGACCCCGAAGAACACGCGCGTACGGCAGTCGGGGTCGGCAGGCAGCAGCAGACAGCGCAGGCTCGCCGTGTACGCCTCCGGGTCGGCGCCCTGTTCGGCGGCGCTCGCGCGGAGTCTGCCGAGGCTGCGGTCGGTCAGCCGCTGCAGACCCGACTTCAGCTCGCCGCGCCGGGCCGCCCGGATGTCCTCCACGAGCCGCTGATGGCTGCGGCCCACGGTCCGCCCGATCCACCGGCACGCCTCGGCCGCCGCGAGATGCGCGTCCGGCATGCCGCGCACGCCGGTCGCCATCGCGACGAGCACCAGCGCCTGCTCGCCCGCCCCGAACCGGGCGGTGAGCAGCGAGTCCCGGCGCGGTTCACCCCGGTACCGCGCCGAGTCCCCGCGCAGCGACACGGCCCGCAAGGTGCAGGCCCCATAGCGGGCGCCGTCCAGCACAGTGTCCGCGACCAGTTCCCCCAGCCCCTCCGGATCGGCACCGGGCAACGCGGTGGGCTCCGGGTCGTAGGTGGGCGGCCCGGAACCGACGTAGTCGATGGCGGTGGGGGTGGAGGTGGGGGTACGAGGGCGGAGGGGGGCACGGGGTCTTCTGCGGTGGGCTCGGGCGGGTGGGGCGGGTGGGGTGTGGTGACGGTCGGGGGCGGTTGCGGAGGGGGACGGGTGCCGGTGGGTCTGGTGGCTCGGGGGGTGAGGCGGGCGCGGTCAGATCCTGTGGCTGAGGCGGCCAGGGCGATGCGGGTGGCTCCAGCGCGGATCCGTCGGCGGGCGCGGTGGGCGTCGGCAGCTTGCACGCCGGGCGTTCGGCGGGCGGTGTCGGTGGGGGTGGTTGCTGCTCGGTCGGCTGGGGCGGCTCGGGAGGTGTCGGCGGCCGGTCCCATGGGGTGTGCCGGCAGGGGCGGGGCGTCGGTCGGCGTGGTGGGGGCGGGAAGCGGAGGGAGGGGCGGGGGCTCGGGGGCGCGCTGGGAGGGGACTGCCGGGCGGCTGGACAGCGCTGTGCGCGGGTCGCCGTCCCCGTGCCCCACCGTGCCGGCGTCTCGGCCCACGCCGGAGCCCCTGTCCACGCCGACGCCTCCGCCCACATCAGCGCCACTGCCCTCACCGACGCCTCCCGCCACACCAACGCCCGTGCCCACACCGAGGCCTCCGCCCACACCAGAGCCACTGGCCTCGCCGACGCCTGTGCCCACGCCAGCGCCTCCGCCCACACCAGCGCCACTGCCCTCGCCAACGCCTCCCGCCGCGCCAGCGCCCGGGCCCACGCCGGCGACGCTGCCCCCGTCGCCGTCTCCCAGCCCGGCGTCGTCACGCGCGGCCGGTCCCGCCTGGCGTGGGGGTGCCGGTGTCTGTCGGCCCGTCACCGTGTGCTTCGCGGAGGCGAAGCGGTCGTCCAGGGTGTCGGGCGCGGCAGTGGGTCCCGTGTCCTCGGTGGAGTCGTCGTACAGCTGTCCCCACCAGTCGTCCTCGGGACGGGCGGGCCTTCCCCCCTGCTGGCTCATGCCCCTAATTGTCCACCGCACGGGCCGCTGGAAAACGGGGCATCGGGAAAATCCGGCGTCTCCGGCCCCTTCGAACGGCGCCCCGGGCGACGGAGTGAACTGCCGTGCGAGGGGCGGCAGATGGTCGCCGGACGGCCCCACCCCCCACGGGAGGACCGCCCGGCGACGTCCGAAGTGACCCGGCCCCGGATCCCCTTCGCGTGGTTCGCACACGTCCGGGCCCGGGCCACGGACCGGGCGACCGGGCCGCGACAGGGCGCCGGTCGGATGGCCGGATTGTGGCTTGGTTTCCTGGGACGCAGCTGTGAATCGAGAACAACTCACGCGCCCCGGCGTGCTGCCACCTTGGCAGACTCCCCTCCGGTACGGCGATGATGTTCCGCGGCGGGTTTGCGCCGTGGCTGGTTTCCGCCAGGCCGTGCCCGTCTCGGGGGCTTGTCGATGTGTGTTCTCGGGCCTGCTCTCGGGCTCGCCGCAGGGGAGGGACGTAGGCCGATGCTGGCAGCGATAGGGCTGGACGAGACGCACGAGGCGGCGTACCGGGCGCTGGTGTCCGTGGGCGCGGCCGATGTGTCCGATCTGGCGCGGCGCCTGGCGCTGGCCGAGCCGGACGCCGAGCGGGCGCTGCG
>NZ_CM002285.1:1989578-1993858 GCF_000497445.1 Streptomyces roseochromogenus subsp. oscitans DS 12.976
CACGGGCTCGCCGCCCCAGTCCCCGGCCCGGCCGGGCCGGCTCGGGTGGCGGCGCCGCCAGGGGTGGCGCTGGGCGCGCTGCTCACCCAGCAGCGGCACGAGCTGGAGAAGGCGGAGCTGACGGCGGCGCTGCTCGCGGAGGAGTACCGGGCGGCCGCGGCCGAGCCGGCGGTGCACGACCTGGTGGAGGTGGTGACCGGTGCCTCGGCGGTCGCCCAGCGTTTTCTGCAGCTGCAGCTGGGGGCAGCCGAGGAGGTGTGCGCGCTGGTGACCGGCAATCCGGTGGTCGTGTCCGGCATCGAGAACGAGGCGGAGGAACAGGCGGCCGGGCGCGGGGTGCGTTACCGGGTGGTGGTGGAGCGCGCGGTGCTGGACCTGCCGCACGGACTCACCGAGTTGTCGGCGGCGCTCGCCCGTGACGAACAGGTGCGGGCGGTGGACCGGGTGCCGACGAAGCTGGTGATCGCCGACCGTGCGCTGGCGATGGTGCCGCTGACCTCGCGCACGGCGGACCCGGCCGCGCTGGTGGTGCATGCCAGCGGGCTGCTGGAGCTGCTGGCCGGGTTGTTCGAGTCGGTGTGGCGGGAGGCGCTGCCGTTGCGGCTGCGCGCGGCGGGGGTGGCCGAGGAACAGCCGGACGGCCCGGACGCCACCGATCTGGAGGTGCTGTCGCTGCTGCTGGCCGGGCTGACCGACGCCAGCGTGGCCAAGCAACTCGATCTGGGCCTCAGAACCGTGCAACGCCGGGTACGGCGCCTGATGGAACTGGCCGGGGTGACGACCCGGCTGCAGCTGGGCTGGCACGCGTACGAGCGGGGCTGGGTCACCCGCTCATAGCCAACGACAGCCACCCATAGCCACCCACATAACCACCCATGGCCACGCACACGCTCGCGGCCGCGCCCCTGCTGATCCGACTCGTCATGGGCCTGCCGTTCCATGGCTTCTCCGGCACCCTGGGCAGATGGGAGTCTGGGAGCTCCTGCTGGTCGGCGTGGTCGTCGTGCTCGGCCTGTGCGGAGTGCTGGTGCCCGGGGTGCCGGGGTCGTGGCTGGTGTGGGCCGCGGTGCTGTGGTGGGCGCTGACGGATCCGCAGCCGCTGGCCTGGGCCGTGCTGGTGGGCGCCACCGGGGTCCTGCTGCTGTCGCTGGCAGTGCGTGCCGCGCTGCCGCCGCGCCGGCTGCGGCAGAGCGGCGCCACACCGGAGATGGGGGTGTACGCGGGCGTGGGGGCGTTCCTCGGCTTCGTGCTGTTGCCCGTGGTCGGCGCAGTGCCGGGGTTCATGGCCGGGATCTATCTGCACGAGCGGCTGCGCCTCGGCCGGCACGGCGAGGCGATGGCCGCCCTGCGTACCGCGATGCGCTCGGGCGGCTCCAGCGTGCTGACGGAACTGTTCGCCTGCCTGCTGATCGCGGGGGCCTGGCTGGGAGCGGTGCTCTGGGGCTGAGCCGTCACCAGTCGACCAACACGCCCTCACCCGCCGTCACTCCCTCGCCCCTCGTCGCGCCCTCACCTGCCGACACCCCGCGGATCCACGTCGCGCCCTCACCCTCCGTCGCCGCAAGTCTCGCCATCACCGCGAGTGTCCGGCGCACCGCGTCCGCCAGTTTTGCCATGCCCGTGTCATTGAAATGCAGGTGGTCGCCGGGGTCGTAGGCGGGCAGGATGCGGGCCGGGTCGGTCGGGTCGCGCAGGGCGGCGTCGGCGTCGGCGACCGCGTCGAAGGCGCCGCCGGTCCGGATGAACGCGTTCACCTGCTGCCGTACCGTCTCGCGGGCGTCCGTGTAGGCGGAGAAGCCCTGGTACGGGGTGAGGGTGACGCCGATCACGCGGATGCCCCGGGCGTGGGCGCGGGCGACGAGGGTGCGGTAGGCGTCGGCGTAGGCGGTGACGTCGGCGGCGGTCGGCGTGCCCTTGATGTCGTTGATGCCCTCCAGGACGACCAGGACCCTGACCCCGGCGCGGTCCAGGGCGTCGGCGTCCAGGCGGGCGAGGGCGTTCGGTCCCGCGCCGTCGTGCAGCAGACGGTTTCCGGAGATTCCGGCGTTGAGGACGCCGAGCCGGGCCGCACGGACCTGTTCGGCGAGCCGGTCGGGCCAGCGGTGGTTGGTGTCGGGGGTGGAGCCGTTTCCGTCGGTGAGGGAGTCGCCGAACGCGACGATGCTGCCCGTGGCGTCGCCCAGGACGTCGACGCCGGTGACGTAGTACCAGCGGCTGATGGTGCCGGTGTAGGCGCCGCCGCCCACGTCGGCGGCCCGGCCCGCCCCGGCCGGGGCGACATAGCTGGTCTGCAGGGCGGTCTGGTGGAAGGTCGCGGGGCCGTCGTCGCCGGGGGTGTACACGGTGACGAGGAGGTCGGCGGCGGCCGGGACGGAGAGCGGCACCGGGTCGCTGACCGTGTCCTGGCCGGCCGGGATGGTGACGGACGCGGCGCCCCGGAAGGTGGCGGTGTGCAGGCTGCCGGTCACGGCGTTCGGACCGGATGCGCGCCGCGCGACGGTGACCGCGCCGAGCCTGAGGGGCGCGGTACCGAAACGGTTGCTGAGCCGGATGCGCACGGCCGTGCCGCCGACGCTGAGATGGACGACGTTGCGGACGGCGGCACCGGGCAGTGCGGAGGCGGTGCCCGACGGCGCGGTCTCCCAGCTGCCGGTCCACGCCAACGGCGCCGGCTCCGCGACCGTCTGCGTGGTCGTGCCCGGCACCAACGCCAGCAGCAGCACCGCGAGGGCCCGTCTGACCTCGGCCATCTCCACACCCGCCCTTCCCCATGGCTCGTCGGAGCAGACCGTGCCACAGGTCCGGGCCGAGCCACCGCACCTTCGCTCGTGGTCCACCCGCTCGGCGCAACCGGGAACAGGGCTGTCCGGTGCCACGGCGGCCCGGCCCCACGGCCCCCTGGGCTCCCGCGACTTGGGCCCGCAGAGCCGGATCGCCTCGTCGCCGGCGTCGGCCAAGGAGGGTCGCGGCGGAGCGCTCAGCGCAGCATCGGCAGGCCGCGCTCGGCGGAATTCCTGAAGTCGAGCATCAGGGGGTTGGTCCGCTCCGCGTGGTCGATCCGCGGTCCGTGCCGGTGCGGGAGATGATCTCGGCCGGGCGCCCGGGGATCAGCCGGGGAACGCGTTCCACCTGGCGGTCCGGGTGGACCAGGAGGCGCAGAAGCCGCTCCTCTTCGGACTGCGCCAGCCGGCCGGGAAGTTCGGGGAGCGGGTGTCCGCCCGGGTCAGCGCGGCCGGTGCGGGTCCCGGGCCGCGTGCGGTGATCGAGGCGCTGCTGACGGCGGCCCTGCCGGTCGACGAGGAGAGCCGCGTCTTCCACCACCTCCACGCCTCGTACGCCGTCCTCTCCGTGACCGACGAAGCCCTCGCCGCCCAGCCGTTCATCAAGGACCCGGACGCCGCCGAAGCCACCGTGAGCGGCCTGCCGAGACAGACGACGGACGCCGGGCTGCTGCGGCCGGGGGGGACGCCTCCGCCGAGGCGGCCGGACTGCTGCCCATGTCCGCGGGGCTCGGCACCAGCGTCCTGGTCGGCCGGCGCCGTCCTCATGTACCACCTGGACCGGATCTTCCGGGACCGCGTCCTGCACACCCTCTAGACCGGCTCGGCGGCGAGCGCGCCCTCCAGGGTCAGCAGCCACACCTTCCGCTCAACTCCGCCCGCATACCCGGTCATCGAGCCGTCCGCGCCGATGACCCGATGGCAAGGACGCACGATCAGCAGGGGGTTGGCGCCGATCGCACCGCCCACGGCGCGAACCGCCGCACGGGATGCGCCGATCCGCGCGGCGATCTGTCCGTACGTCACGGTGGCACCGTACGGCACCTCGTCCAGCGCCGCCCACACCCGCTGCCGGAACTCGGTGCCATGAGGGCTCAACGGGAGCTGGAATTCCCTGAGTTCACCGGCGAAGTAGGCGGCCAGCTGCTGCGCGGCGGCGCGGAACGGCCCGCGTTCGTGCCGCCACCCGTCCTGCAGACTCTCCACGGTCCGCCCGCCCTTCTGCCCGGGCACGGACAGCGAGGTGAGCGCCCCGTCCGCGTCGGCGGTGAGCAGCAACCGGCCGACGGGGGCGTCCAGTTGGGTCCAGTACATGGTCGTCATCGGTTCCACTCCCCTGCCACGCGCAGATGCCGGACGGCGTACGAGCGCCAGGGCCGCCAGTCGTCGGGCACCTCCGCGCCGGGCGGGGCGACGTCCGGATCGCCGAGGCCGCGCACGCGTACGGCGGCGACGGTGGCCGGGTCCATGCCGGGCAGGGCGAGCAGGGCTTCCTGCGCG
>NZ_CM002285.1:1994694-2059553 GCF_000497445.1 Streptomyces roseochromogenus subsp. oscitans DS 12.976
CGCTGGACCTGCCGGGCGCTGTAGCCGAGCCGCGCGGCGAGCCCGGCGACGCCCTCGCGGTCCACGACGCCGTCGGCGATCAGCCGCATGGCCCGCCCGACGGCGTCCGCCCGCACGTTCCACTCCGCCGACCCCGGCACGGCGTCCGGCCGGCACCGCCGGCAGGCCCGGAACCCGGAGCCCTGCGCGGCGGCGGCCGCCGTGAAGAACCGCACGTTGTGCCGCTTCGGCGTCATGGCCGGGCAGCTCGGCCGGCAGTAGATCCCGGTCGTCTCGACGGCGAAGAAGAACACCCCGTCAAACCGCCCGTCCCGACTCCGCACCGCCTCGTACCTGGTGTCTTCGTCCATCACGTGTTCCAGTGTGGGTCCCTGCCGAAGCCCCTGGCTAGCGGAAATCGGACGTGGAGCTGACCTGCGCTCCTACTGAGCCTGCGTTCCTACGGCAGACGCCCTCGCTTGAACTCCATCGCGGCCCTCCCGGCGGCGCCCTTCCGCTTCCAGTCCCGCCGAAGTTCTGCACGGACCCGCGCATCGGTCTTGGCCACGATCCACTGGTTCTCCCGTACCAGCTTCCGGTAGCTCTCCAGCCGCCGCTCCGCAAGCTCCCCGCTCTCCACGGCGGAGCGCACCGCACAGTCCGGCTCGCTCTCGTGCGCGCAGTCATGGAAACGGCACCGCTCGGCCAGCTCCTCGATCTCGGAGAACACCTGACCGACCCCGCTCTCGGCGTCGTACAGCCCGACACCCCGCAGCCCGGGCGTGTCGATGAGGACCCCGCCCGAGGGAAGGGCGAGCAGATTCCGTGTCGTCGTGGTGTGCCGCCCCTTGCCGTCGACGTCCCGCGCGGCCTGTACGTCCATGATCTCCGCGCCGGCGAGCGCGTTGGCCAGCGTGGACTTGCCCGCGCCGGACTGGCCGAGCAGCACGGACGTACCGGAGCCGACGAGCGCGACGAGGACGTCGAGACCTTCGCCGTGCAGGGCGCTGACGGTGAGCACGGGCACGCCGGGCGCGCTCGTCTCCACGTCCTGGACCAGATGGGCGAGGGTGACCGGGTCCGGCACGAGGTCGGCCTTGGTGAGGACGACGACGGGCTGGGCTCCGGACTCCCAGGCCAGGGCGAGGAAGCGTTCGATGCGGCCGAGGTCGAGGTCGACGGCGAGCGACACGGCGACGACGGCGTGGTCGACGTTGGCGGCGAGGATCTGCCCGTCCGACCGCTTGGAGGAGGTGGACCGCACGAAGGCGGTGCGGCGCGGCAGATACGCGCGGACGTACTGCGGATCACCGTCGGGGTCGACGGCGACCCAGTCCCCTGTGCACACGACCTTCATCGGGTCACGGGGCACGACGAACTCGGTGTCTGCACGGACAGTTCCGGCTGGGGTGACGACGTCGCACCGGCCCCGGTCGACCCGGACCACCCGGCCGGGAAGCAGACCGTCGGCGGCGTAGGAGGTGAATGCGTCGGCCCAGTCCTCGTCCCAGCCGTAGGGAGCCAGCGCGGAGAACACAGCAGAGGTGGAAGTCAAGGGAGACCCTTCACAAGGGTGGCCCCGGGCAGGCGCGTACGGCGCGGTGGGTTCAGCCGGTGGCCACGGAGGTGGACTTGAGGAGTTCCTGGATGAGGGCAGCGCCCAGCGCAGTGACAGCCATCGGTCGACACCTCCTCGTCCCACTCGTGTCCGCGCACACCACCTCGGCGTGCCCGGCAACTGTAGCCCTCCGGCGGGGCCGTGCGTCAAAGCATTTTCTGCGCGACGCGATTTCCGCAGTACGGCTCAACCGGCCGCGCAGGACGCCCCGTTGAGGGTGAAGGAGTCCGGGGCCCGGTTCTTGTCCTGCCAGGTGGCGAGGAAGCCGAAGGACAGGGTGCCGTGTGCGGCGACGGTCTTGTTGTAGCCGGCGGCGGTGGCGGTGACGTGGGGGCCGTTCTGCTGGGCGGTGGCGTCCCACATCTGGCCGACCTGCTGGCCGTCGCGGAAGGCCCAGGACACGTTCCAGCCGGTGAGGGGCCGGTCGGTGGTGACGGTGACAGTGGCCTGGAAGCCGTTGGGCCATTGGTTGACGAGGTGGTAGGCCGCGCGGCAGGTCGCGGCGGGAGCGGCGCTGCTGCTGCCAGGGCCGGGCTCGGGCGTGGCCGAGGAGGTGCCCTGTGGTTCGGGGTCGGTCTTCCGGCGGTCGGAGCCGGCCGTCGTACGCGCCGCCGAGGGGGTGGTGGCGGGTGCCGTCGGCGAGGCGGGCTTCCGGGCCGCGGGGATGCTGGGGTCGGCGACCGGCCGGCCGTCGTCGTGGGCGGTGGCGGTGTCGTCGCGGGCGGCCGCGGCGTCGTCGCCGGAGCCGCCGAACGGCATCATCGACACGCCCAGCGCCAGCGCCGACAGCAGTACGGCCGCGGCGAGCAGGCCGCCGCGCAGGACACGGCTGCGGCCGGTGCCCTCCTCCGGATCACCTGGGTCCGGGCCGGGGCCGGGTGCGGCGCCGTTGGGACGGCCCGCGCCGAGGCGGACCTCGGCGGCGCGGCGGCGGCGCTCCAAGTAGGCGAGGCCGCCCCAGCCGATCACCCCGCCGGCCAGTGCGGCGGGCAGCCCGCCGCCGTGCAGGCGCAGACAGGCGGCGGCCTCGGCACACCGCACACAGGTCGCGAGGTGCCGGGAGAGGTCGTCGGGGGTGTCGGTGGCCGGCGAGCGGGTGACCGCGTCCAGCAGCCGGGCGTAGGAGCGGCACCGCGCGTCCAGCGGGCTGTCGAGGTGAGCACGGTGGCAGCGGTCCCGGAACAGGGTGCGGACCTGGTCGAGTTCGTCGGCGACGGTGGCCGGGTCCAGGCCGAGCCGGCGGGCGACGGCGGGCAGCGGCAGCGCCTCCACCTCGGCCAGCCACAGCAGCGCGGCGTCGGCCTCCTGCATGTCCCTCAGGGCGCGCAGCGCGACCGGGCGCTCCAGCGGCCGGCCCGTATAGCGGGCGGCGCTGCCGGAGTTGAGCCACAGCCTGAGGTCGGGGTCGAGCTTGTGCCCCTGCCCGTCCGCCTCCCAGACGGCGGCGGTGTCGCGTACGGCGGTGAGCAGCGCCGGGATGGTGGGCAGCCGCGCGGTACGGCGGCCCGCGCCGCGCACATGGGTGCGCGCGGCGGCGCGGACCTCGCGCATGCCGAGCGTGAAGGCCTCGGTGGCCAGCTGATGGGCCCTCAGGGACCCGGAGGTGCACAGGTCCGCGTAGCTGAGCACCGCGTCCCAGCCCTCCGAGAACAGCGCGGCCTCGGTGGCGTCCTGGGGGGTCGGCAGGTCGGGCATGGGACTCCTGCATCCACGAGCGAGGTCAACTCCCCACTAAGGGAAGGGAGTTACCGGAACCTCGCGGCAGTGCACAGAGCCTTTCACGCCCTCGACACAACTGACAAGCGCCCTGTTCACATCCGGTTACCGTTGGTGGTGACGCGGATGCGTGACGCGACGAGCCCGTAACTCCGGCCTCCTGTACGGATGCGGGCGCCGCCTCGCTCACCGTCCCGCCGGACCGGTGCGCGGGATCACACCTGGGCCGGCGCCTCCGTGGGTTCGTCCGCGGGCAGACTGTCCATGAAAGAGCTGACGGAGAAGACCGCCCGGCCAGGGCCGGGCGGTCCGTAACCGGGAGGCGAGGAGAGCCCGAAGTCGTCCATCGTCCGGCGATAGGCCTGGAGCAGCCGGATGTGGTACTCCAGCGGCGCGCCCTGCGGGTTGGCCTTGCCGAGCGGCGTGGTGGGCTCCGGGCACCAGGTGGTGAAGCGCGGGGTGATGCCGTGCGACATGAAGAAGCGCAGCCCCTCGGTGGTCGACTCGATCGCCTCGTCCACCGTCGTGAACCCGAACGGCTCGGCCATCTCCACGCCCGCCACGAAGTTGGGGATCACATTGCGCGCGCCGAACACCTCGGCGGAGTCCAGGATCCGCTTGTGCCACTCGTCCCGGCCGACGTACCGCTCCTTGCCGGGGCAGTACAGCTCGAACAGCCGCCGGTCCCACACCTCGAAGTTGGGGTGGTAGATCTGCACACCGTAGTCCTTGAACCGCTGCACGTCGTCACGCGGCAGCGCCTGGGCCACGACCTTGCCGATCCACCGCCCCGGGAAGCGCTCCTCGATCGCCTTGGCGTAGTGGCCGTAGAAGTCGGCCTCGTCACGCCCGGCGACCGTCTTGGTGATCGCGCCACCGGTCAGCGTGTACGCGGTGGAGGCCTTCTGGGTGTCGTACCGGTCGATGATCTCCAGGGCCTCCAGCACCTCCTCGACGTCCTTGACGCCGGTGTACGGCCGCCCGGCCGCCTTGTGCTGGCGCCAGTTGTGGTTGATGTCGCAGTACTGGCACTCCTCCTTGGCGCCGAAGTACTGGCAGACCCGGAAGACGGTGAGGTAGATCAGGTAGCCCCACTGGATGGTCGGGGCCACCTCCATCACGGACTTCCCGTTGGAGAGGGTGTGCCGGTAGTACTCCGGCATGGGCGGCACCCCGACGTCGGCGATGCGCTTTCCGTCGAGGTAGAGGCCGAGCAGCCCTTCGTCGTCGGCGGCCACCCGGTACGGCGAGGCCGGGTTCACCCGTACGGAGACGACGGTGCGGCGCAGCTCGTACGGGCCACCGGTGAGGATGATCTCCTCCGGGGGCCGCCGCAGCGCGGCCTCGCCCAGCTCGGGCAGGGTGCCGTGGTCGAAGGAGAAGATGAAGTACGACTTCGGCTTGACCTCGCCGCTCTCGTTGTCGCTGAGGGCGGACGGGTCGAAGGCGACGCCGCCGCGGAGCAGGTCCTCCTTGAAGACGGCTTCCCGTGGCACATGCGGGAAGCGCTCCATCAGATCCTCGACCAGCGCGGTACGACTGCCCATCCGTCTGTCTCCTCCCGGCTCAGGCGTACGTCTCACACCGTATGCCCCCGTCTGCGGCTCAGCCGTGCCGGGTCCCCGCACGGCGCGCGATGTGTTCTGGTACGGCCGTCCCGGCCGGCAGCGCCGGGTCGGGCTCCGGGGTGCCCCAGACCGTGGTCAGCGGCAGGACCCCGGCCCACAGGCCGAGGGCCGCGTCGGGGCCGTCGCCGTCGTCCGGGGCGCCGGTGCGGATCTTGACGGAGGCCTCCTGGAGGGAGAGGGCGAGGAGAGTGGTGGCGGCCAGTTCCTTGCGGCTGGGGCGGCGGGCGTACGACCACTGGCCGGGCGCGGAGTGCTCGGTCAGCAGGCGCAGGCCCGTCAGCTTCTCCTCGGGGTCGGTGACCTTGCGGGCCGTGCCGTGGATCATGGCGCTGCGGTAGTTGACGCCGTGCTCGAAGACGGACCGGGCGAGCACGAGCCCGTCCACGTGGGTCACGGTCACGCACACCGGGGTGTCACCGGCGAGGCTGCGGCTGGCCACGGACCCGTGCAGATACAGCCACCGCTCGTCCCGCCCGTACACCGTCGGCACGACGACCGGCCGCCCGTCGACCAGCACGCCGAGATGACAGACGAAGGCGGCGTCGAGGATCGCCTCCAGCTCCGCCCGCTCCAGGCTGCCCTGCTCGCGCAGCCGGCGGTGACGGGTGCGGTCGGTGACGGGCAGACGGGCGGGAAGCGGTTCCTGGGTCATACCAGGGAAGGTACCGATATCGCATTCTCATGGCCATCGAGATTTCGTATACGTCGTTCAAGCCGAGCATTACAACGAAATCCGCAGCAGACCTCTCCCTTGGGTCGTGCCGGGTGAGAGGGTCGGCACACAGGCACTCTCCGGGAGGGACGCAACGTGACAGGGACGGCCGAGACCGCCGGGGCAGTCACCAACTGGGCGCGCACCATCACGTACACGGCGCGCGCGTTCCACCGCCCGGGCACGCTCGACGCGCTCGCGGCGCTGGTGGCGGGCAGTGCACGGGTGCGGGTGCTGGGCAGCGGGCACTCCTTCAACCGGATCGCGGACCCGGGCCCGGACGGTGTGCTGCTGTCCACCGCCGGGCTGCCGCCGGTGATCGAGGTCGACACGGCCGCGCGCACGGTCCGGGTGTCGGGCGGGGTGCGCTACGCCGAACTGGCCCGGGCGGTCCACGCGCACGGGCTGGCCCTGCCCAACATGGCGTCTCTGCCGCACATCTCGGTTGCCGGTTCGGTGGCGACCGGCACGCACGGCTCGGGCGTGGGCAACGGGCCGCTTGCCTCGGCCGTCCGGGAGGTGGAGCTGATCGTCGCGGACGGCTCGACGGTCACGATCGGCCGGGACGACGCGCGGTTCGACGGCGCCGTGACCTCGCTGGGCGCGCTCGGCGTCGTCACCGCGCTCACGCTCGGCCTGGAGCCGGCGTACGAGGTGGAGCAGCACGTCTTCACCGAACTCCCGCTGGAAGGGCTGGACTTCAGCGCCGTGTCGGCCGCCGGGTACAGCGTGAGCCTGTTCACCGACTGGCGGGAGCCGGGCTTCAGGCATGTGTGGGTCAAGCGGCGCACCGACCAGCCGGCGGTGCGCTTCCCGTGGGCGGCGCCCGCTCGGGTGCCGGTGCACCCGGTGCCGGGAATGCCCGCGACCCACTGCACCGAGCAGTTGGGGGTACCGGGACCGTGGCACGAGCGACTGCCGCATTTCCGGGCGGAGTTCACACCGAGCAGCGGAGAGGAGATCCAGTCGGAGTATCTGCTGCCGCGGCCGTATGCCGTCGATGCGCTGTACGCGATCGACGGCATACGGCCGGCGGTCGCCGGTGTACTGCAGACCTGCGAGGTGCGTACGGTCGCCGCCGACCCGCAGTGGCTCAGCCCGGCCCACGGACGGGACTCGGTGGCGCTGCACTTCACCTGGGTACCGGACGAGGCGGCCGTCCTGCCGGTGGTGCGCCGGCTGGAGGAGGCGCTGGCTCCGTTCGATCCGCGGCCGCACTGGGGGAAGGTGTACGAGATCCCGTCGGCGGTCGTCCGTGGACGGTATACACGCCTCGCCGACTTCCGGACCCTGGCTCACTCCCTGGATCCGGCGGGGAAGTTCGCCAACGCCTTCGTGAGGGATCTCCTGGACGGCTGACACCTGGCGTCGGCCCAGTAGCCGTCCTCAGCCGTCCTCCGACACCAGGGGACTTTTTCCAGCCCATTTCCTAACCCCTTGTCGAAAGCGGCTCCCAGCCCATAGCCTGGCGCCCGCGCCGGTGCCGTCGTAGCCCCGGCCTGGCCTGGAGGGGATGGGACGGGGATGGGAACGGAGGGGCAGCCGCGTGAAGCGCACATCACGTGACATCCGCACCGCGAACCGCTACGAGGTGCTGCGCCAGATCATCGCCGAGTCTCCCACCTCCCGACAGGAGCTGGCCGCCGCCACCGGACTGAGCCTGGCCACGGTCGCCACGCTGGTCGGCGAGCTGCTGGAACTCCGCATGATCACCGAGGTGGGTTTCGAGGACTCGGCCGGCGGCCGACCCCGGGGCCTGGTGGCCGTCAACGCGTCGGGGGGCGCGTTGATCGGCGTGGACATCGCGGAGACCTATGTCCACGCCGAGCTGTTCGACCTGGCGTTGAATGTGCTGGCCCGCGCCGACGAGGACATGCGGCCCGGCGAGAGCCGCCCGGAGCAGGTGGTCGGCCATGTCGCCGCCGCCGTCTGCTCGGTGGTGACGCAGGCCGGCATCGAGGAGGCCCGGGTGCTCGGCGTCGGGGTGAGCGTGCCGGGCCAGGTGGACCGGGACACCGGCGTCGCCGAGTACGCGCCCAACTGGGACTGGCACGACGTACCGTTGCTCGATCTGCTCACCGAACACATCGCGTATCCCTTGCACTTGGACAATCCTCTGCGCGCGTGCACGGTGGCCGAGCTGTGGTTCGGGGCCGCGCGGGGCCGTGGGGACGCGGTCGTGGTCAATCTGGGCACGGGGGTCGGTGCCGGACTCGCCCTCGGCGGCGGGCTGCACCGGGGCGTGAGCAACAGCGCCGGCGAGTGGGGCCACACCACGCTCGTGCTGGACGGGCGGCTGTGCCACTGTGGCAACCACGGCTGTGTCGAGACGTACGTCGGCGCGCCCGGCATCATGCAGAATCTGCGCGAACTGAGCCCGCACTCCCCCTTGTTGCACCCCGAGGACCAGACGGCCACCGTGGACGCGCTGGCCCGCGCGGTCGCCGCGGGCGACCCGGTGGCGGTCAAGGTGGTCCAGGACACCGCACGGTACCTGGGCGCCGGCATCTCCGATCTGATCAACCTGCTCAACCCCGAAGTGGTCGTGCTCAGCAGCTGGGTCGCCGCCCGGCTGGGCGAGCCGCTGCTCGGCGAGGTCCGCCAGGCCGTCGCCCGGCACGCGCTGCACCGCCCGCTGGCCGCCACCGAGATCGTCCTCTCCCCGATCCCCACCGACCCGGTGTCCCTTGGCGCGGCCACGTTCGCGCTGGAAGGGGCGCTGCAGTCCGCCGGGCAGAGGTCAGCACAGCGCAGCAACGCAAGGAGCCGTACCGCACCGCCTTCATGACGACGGAAGGGATGCACGTGTCTCACCCCCGTAAGAGATCCCTGCTGCTGACAGCCTCCGCCGCACTGGCCGTCACCGGAGCCCTCCTCACCTCCCCGCCCGCGAGTGCCGACGCCGCCCCGGCCGCCGCCGAGGTCTCTCCCCATGCCGCCCAGACCATCGACAACATCGGCGCGTCCGGCGCCTGGTGGGTCAACGACCTCCAGCACTTCGACCCGAAGGTCCAGGCCCGGGTCGCCCGACTGCTCTTCTCCCCACAGGGGTTGGGCCTCAGCTCGTACCGCTACAACATCGGCGGCGGTGGAGTCGCCGTCACCACCCCGGCCCGCGCAGCCGAGGACTTCCTCAAGTCCGGCGGCTCGTACGACTGGAGCAAGGACAACGGCGGTCAGACGTTCCTGAAGTACGCCGCGCGGTACGGCGTGAAGGACCTCATCGGCTTCGTCAACAGCGCGCCCGCCCAGTGGACCACCAACGGCAAGAGCTGCGGCGGCCGGTTGAAGGCGGAGAACGAGAACGACTTCGCGAAGTACATAGCCGACGTGACCGATCACTTCGCGCGGCAGGGCGTACGGCTCGACTACATCAGCCCCTTCAACGAACCGGACAACAGCTTCGCCGACTGCGGGCAGGAGGGCATGCCGGTGCCGGTCGACCAGCGTGACGACATCGTGCGCGCACTGGGCGCCGAGCAGCGGGCCCGGCACCAGAAGACGGGCATCATCGCGGACGAGTCCAGCAAGACCACGCAGTTCACCAGCGAGGTCCCGCAGTGGATGGCGCAGCCGGGCACCGCGCAGTACGTCGCCAAGCTGGCCCACCACACGTACGACAACCCGGACGACGGCCAGCTCGGAAACGTCTACGAGACGTCGAGGTCGGTGGGCAGGACGCCCTGGGCCACCGAGATCTGCTGCTTCGGCAAGGGCGGCACGGGCTGGAACCAGGAGTACGACCCGACCATCGACAACGCCCTGCTGATGTCGCGGATCATCTACAAGGACTTCGCGACCGCGCACGACTCGGCCTTCCAGTGGTGGGTGGCGCTCGCCAGCGGCTACGGCAGCGACCCGAGCACCCGGAACGACCAGGGCTGGAACGACGGCCTGATCTACTACGACCCCGACTACGCGACGAACGGCGACCAGAAGCTGTACTTCACCAAGCGGTACTACGCGCTGGGCCAGTACAGCAGGTTCGTCCGGCCGGGCGCGGTCGCGCACAACGTGACCGGGGCTCCGGACGGCGTGGAGGTGTCGTCGTACGAGCGGAACAGCCAGTGGGTGGTCGTGGTCAACAACCACAACACCACCGACACCGCGCTGAACCTGCACTTCGCCGGCAAGGCGCCGGTGCGGGCCACGCAGGCGGTGCGGACCTCGGCGGACGAGAACTGGGCGAGGGTCGCGAAACCGGCCGTCAGCGACGGGACCGTGCACGCCACGCTGGCCGCCCGTTCGATCACGACGTATGTCTTCGACGAGAAGAGCGACGGCACTTCGGCGCTGACCGGCTCCCTGAGGGCCGCCGGCCACTTCCTCGGGTTCCCCGAGGAGCTGGAGGAGGCGGCGCGCGTGGACGGGCTCGGCCACTGGGGGCGTACTGGCGGGTCGTCGTAACGCTGCCGCTGCTGTTCGTGTTCCTCTTCCTCCAGCGCTGGCTGGTGCAGGGGATCACGCAGACCGGAATCAAGGGCTGAGCTAGGAGACCGATGTCCTTCCACACCCACACCCACACCGATTACGTCCAGGACGTCTCGCCGGGCTCCGGGGCGCTGCCGCCGCGCGCCTGGTACGCGTCCTCGGACGCCAAGTCCCTTTCCTTGAACGGCAACTGGCGTTTCAGGCTGTCTTCGACGGCCGACGCCGAGGACGACTCCTTCGCCGCGGAGGGGTACGACGCCGGTGACTGGGCTCAGATCGCGGTCCCCGGCCACTGGGTCCTCCAGGGACACGGCTCCCCGATCTACACCAACCACCTCTACCCGTTCCCGGTCGACCCGCCGCGGGTGCCGACCGAGAACCCGACCGGCGACCATCTGCGCGTCTTCGACCTGCCGGCCCACTGGCCGGACCTCGCCGAGGGCGGTGCGGTGCTGCGCTTCGACGGGGTGGAGTCCTGTGCCCGGGTGTGGCTGAACGGTACGGACCTCGGCGAGTTCAAGGGCTCCCGGCTGCCGCACGAGTTCGCGGTCGGCCATCTGCTGAAGGCCGCGGGCAATGTACTGGCGGTCCGCGTCCACCAGTGGTCGGCCGGTTCCTACCTGGAGGACCAGGACCAGTGGTGGCTGCCGGGCATCTTCCGTGACGTCACCCTGCTGCACCGCCCGGCAGGCGCCGCCCTCGACTTCTTCGTGCACGCCTCGTACGACCACCTGGCCGGCACCGGCACCCTGCGCGTCGACTCCGACGTCGACGGCCGGGTCACGGTGTCCGAGCTGGGCATCGACATCGCGACCGGCGAGAGCGTGACCATGCCGGTCGAGGCATGGTCGGCGGAAACCCCGAGGCTGTACGAGGGCACGCTGGCCACCGGGGGCGAGCGGGTGCCGCTGCGCATCGGTTTCCGCACCGTCGATCTCTCGGACGGCCTGATCAAGGTCAACGGCAGGCCGGTGCTGTTCAAGGGCGTCAACCGGCACGAATGGCATCCGGAGCGGGGCCGTGCCCTCGATCTGGAGACCATGCGCGAGGACGTGCTGCTGATGAAACGGCACAACGTCAACGCCGTCCGCACCTCCCACTACCCGCCGCATCCGGCCTTCCTCGACCTGTGCGACGCGTACGGCCTGTGGGTGATCGACGAGTGCGATCTGGAGACGCACGGCTTCACCGAGCAGGGCTGGCGGGACAACCCCGTCGACGACGACCGGTGGACCCCGGCCCTGCTGGACCGGGCGTCCCGCATGGTCGAACGGGACAAGAACCATCCGTCGGTCGTCATCTGGTCCCTCGGCAACGAGGCCGGCACCGGCCGGGGCCTGACCGCGATGGCCGAGTGGATCAAGGACCGGGACTCCTCCCGTCCCGTCCACTACGAGGGCGACCCCACCTGCCGTGACACCGACATCTACTCGCGGATGTACGCCGATCACGCCGAGGTCGAGCGGATCGGCCGCGGTCTGGACGGCGGGACCCTCAAGCGCCGCCAACTTCCCTTTATCCTCTGCGAGTTCGCGCACGCCATGGGCAACGGCCCCGGCGGACTCGCCGACTACCAGCGGCTGTTCGAGTCGTACGACCGGCTGCAGGGCGGTTTCGTCTGGGAGTGGATCGACCACGGCATCGCCTACCCGGAGCTGGGCTTCGCCTACGGCGGCGACTTCGGCGAGGAGCTGCACGACGGCAACTTCGTCTGTGACGGCCTGCTCTTCCCGGACCGGCGGCCCTCCCCCGGCTTCGTGGAGTACAAGAAGGTGATCGAACCGGTCGGCATCACAGGCGCCTTCGGCGAAGCCACGGTCCGGATCACCAACAAACAAGACTTCGCCGACCTGTCGGCGCTGGCCTTCTCGTGGTCGTACGAGGTCGACGGGGAGCCGGTGGAGTCCGGCACCCTGGCGGTGCCGGGGCTGGCGCCCGGCGAGTCCGCCGACGTCAAGCTGCCCGCGCCGCCGGCCGGGGCGCCGGCCGGCGAGGCCCACTGGACGGTCCGGGCGGCACTCGCGGCCGACACCCCCTGGGCGCCGAAGGACCATGTCGTCGCCTGGGGTCAGATCCCGGTGTCGGAACGCCGGGTACCGACGGTCACGGCGACCGCCCGCCCCGCCGTCGGCGACAACGGGGTGATCACCCTCGGCCCCGGCACCTTCGACGCCCGCACCGGCGCCCTGACGGCCGTGGGCGATGTGCCCGTCTCCGGGCTGCGCCTGGACGTGTGGCGGGCGACGACCGACAACGACGACGGCGCCCCCTGGCAGCCCGACCTGCGCTACGGACTGCTGTGGCGGGGGCTCGGCCTGCACCGGATGCGGCACCGGCTGGACGCAGTGGAGAGCGGCGAGCACGCGCTGACGGTCCGGATGCGCGTGGCGCCGGCCGCCCGGGAGCTCGGGCTGTCGACCGTGTATCGCTGGACCTCGGACGGAAACCGTTTGCGACTGACCGTGTCCACCGTCCCGGAAGGCGACTGGACGGTTCCGCTGCCCCGGCTCGGCATCCGCTTCGGACTGTCGACGGCCGACGGTGTGCGCTGGTACGGCGGCGGTCCCGGCGAGGCCTATCCGGACACCAGAATGGCGTCGGCGGTGGGCCGTTGGCAGTCGACTGTAGACGATCTGCAGACGCCCTACGTCCGCCCCCAGGAGAACGGCGCCCGGATCGACGTCCGCTGGGCGGAGCTGGGCGGACTGCGCATCGAGGGCGACCCGGCGTTCTCTCTGACCGCCCGCCGCTGGACCACCGAGCAACTGGACGCCGCGACGCACCTGACCGACCTCACCTCTGGTGACACGGTGTGGGTCAACCTCGACCACGGCCAGCACGGCATCGGCTCCCAGTCCTGCGGTCCGGGCCCGCTGCCCCAGTACCATCTGCGGGCCGAACCGGCGGAGTTCTCCTTCGTGTTCTCCACCGCTCCCGCCCCGGAGACCAGTTGACCCGCGGCACGGGGGGGGAGCCGCCACCGGTCCACCCGGTCCACCACGGTCCCGGCGAAGACGGCGGTACGGCCGGTACGGCCGCCTCCCTCACCCTCGCCGCCGGAGAACATCTCACCTCGGTGAAACTGTGCCGTGGCCGCCGTGCTCAGACCAGGCGCCGGCCGTTCACCGTTCGTGGATGCGGCAGCGCGGAGGCCGGTGGCGTCCAGGTGTAGGCGTCCGGGGCGAAGGCGTGCAGACGCTTGACGAGGCTGCCGGTCGACCAGGGCCAGCAGAAGGTGTTGACGCCCGGGACACCGAAGTAGTAGCCGCTTCCGCCGCCGGTGTTGTAGACGGTGGTGCGCAGCGCCCCGTGCAGGGCCTGCTGGTGGGCTTCCTCGGCCTCCGGCCTGACGTCCAGCGCGGCACACCCGCTGCTGCGCAGGCGGGTGAGGGCGGAGGTGATGTAGCGGAGCTGGGCTTCGACGACGGTGGGGACGGCGGTGGTGCCGGTGAGCAGGTTCGGGCCGATGAGGAGGAAGAGGTTGGGGTATCCGCTGACGCTGGTGCCCAGGTAGGCCCGCCGGTTGTCGGCCCAGGTCCGGGCCAGTGTGGTGCCGTCGGTGCCGTACAGGCGGTCGGCGAGCGGGATGTCGCCGATGTGGTATCCGGTGGCGAGCACGATGACGTCGGCGCGGGTGCGGGTGCCGTCGGCGCCGATGACGTGGGAACCCTCCACGGCGGTCACGCGGGTGGGCCGCAGCCGCACGTTGGGCCGGGTGAGGGCGGGGTAGTACGTGCTGGAGGTGATCAGGCGGCGGCCGCCGAAGCGATAGGCGGGAGTGAGGGCGTGACGCAGGGTGCGGTCCGGTACGGAGGCGCGCAGGTGGAGGCGGGCCGCGGCTTCCAGGGGCCGCAGCAGGCGGGGGTGGCGCAGGGGTAAGCCGATGGCTTCCTGGGTCCAGTGGTGCATCCCGCGCAGTGCACGGCGTGCTGCCGGGTAGCTCCTGAGGAAGCGGTGGAGGCCCGGAGAGAGAGGGTAGTCGGGTTTCGGAAGTACCCACTGCGGTGTGCTCTGGAAGACGTCCACGTGCGCCGCCTTCGGCTGGATCTCGGGCAGGAACTGGACCGTGGACGCTCCGGTGCCCACCACGGCGACACGGCGTCCGGTCAGGTCGGCGTCATGGTTCCAGCGGGCGGAGTGGAAGGCGGTGCCGGTGAAGGCGTCGAGGCCGGGGAGGTCGGGGAGGCGGGGCCGATGCCAGGGGCCGGTGGCGACGATCACGGCACGGGCCGAGTACGTGCCCGAGGTGGTCTCCAGGTGCCAGCGGTGCACGGCCGGGTCCCAACGGGCGGTCAGCACCTCGGCGTTGTAGCGGATGACCCGGTCCACCTCGTGCGTCGCCGCGGTGGTCTCGATGTAGTCGAGAATCTCGGAGCGGCCGGCGAAGCACCGGCTCCAGGGGTTGGGGGCGAAGGAGTACTCGTACAGCATGGACGGCACGTCGCATCCGCAGCCGGGATAGGTGTTGTCGCGCCAAGTCCCCCCGAGACGACCGGACTTCTCCAGTACCACGATGTCATCGACCCCGGCCCGGCGCAGTGCGATCACGGCAGCCACACCGGAGAGCCCGGCTCCGATGACGACGACTTCAGCCACGACAACCCCCCCAACTACTCACTCAGAGCGACCGATCGTAATGCTTTCGGTATTCGGGGAGGAGTCACAGCCAGAGGCCTTACCTCATACGAGTGAGCTCACCGGACAAGCGACGTTTGACGCCCTTTCTCATGTTCTGCTGCCAGTTATGACGATAAGGGATGAACTCCCCTACCCCAGTGGCTGGTTCTGGCTGGCCCGCTCGCGCGAGCTCGCCCCCGGCACCGTCCTGACCCGCCGCTTCATGGGCGACGACATCGTCCTCTACCGCACCCGCGACGGCCGGCCCCGCGCGGTGGATCCCTACTGTCCGCACCTCGGCGCTCATCTCGGGGCGGGCGGCACCGTGCACGGCCAGAATCTGGTGTGCCCCTTCCACCACTTCGCCTTCGCCCCCGACGGCACCTGCGTCGCCACGCCCGACGGCCCCCCGCCGCGCGCCCGCCTGCGCCACCACACCCTCCGCGAGCGCAACGGCTTCGTCCTCGTCTGGTACGCGCCGGAGGGCGCCCCACCCACCTGGGAAGTCCCCGCCACCGCCCAAGCCGGAGTCGTTCCGACGGCCGCATGGAGCACACAGGTCCGCACCTACGCCCAGGAGATCATCGAGAACAGCCTCGACTACCGGCATCTGCCCGTCCTGCACCACGTGACCGTACGAGAGCTCGACCCGCCGACGCCCGAAGGCCCCCTCCTGCACACGCGGCTGCGCCTCGGGCCGGACCGGCCTGCGGCCCTGAAGCAGCGGATCCAGGCCGACCACTCGTTGCTCATGGCGGGCCTGGGATGCCTCCGCGTCGAGCTTCCGCTCCCCTCGCTCGGACTCATCAGCTACCTGTGGGCCATGCACACACCGAGCGGGCCCCGGCGCACCCACATGCTGGTCGCGACGGCCTGTGCGGACCTCCGCAAGCGGGACGCCGCCTCCGCGTCGCTGCCCCGGCGGGCCCTGCACCGGGCCTTCGCACGCGCGATGCTGACGACCGCGGTCAGCAAGGTCCGCCAGGACCTCACGATCTGGAACGCCAAACGCTACGAGCCGCGCCCCCGCCTCGCCGCTAGCGACGAGACCATCGGCCTCTTCCGCCACTGGGCCCGCCAGTTCTACCCCTCGCCCTGAGGCCGATCAGCGAGTCCGACACGGGCGGGGACATCCGCCCAGACGGTCTTGCACGCACCTTGGACGCGCCCGACGACACCCGGAGCCTGCTGGAGCGACTGCGAGGAGCACCGCCTTCTGGACGGAGTTCGTCGCGTTCGCCGGCCGCGATCGAGGCTGACCGCCGGGCCGTTGGCAACCGTCGCGGTGAGGTCGCCCTCTTCCCCTCCGAACGAGAGGGGGCGCCATGAGGGCGAGCCGGTTGAGGGCGGTTGCCGTCGGTGTGTGCGGCGGGGTGCTGAGTTGTGGGGTCATGGCGGGGCCGGCCGCGGCCCACGAGGACCCTCCGACGATCAGCCAGGCATTTGCGGGGCCCCGCCCCGGAGAGGCCATCGGTATCGACCTGCTCAACTACCAACCAAAGCCGGGCGTGCACCTGGTGGCCGAGTCGCCGGTCTTCGCGCACCCGATCCGGATGGACGACCCTGCCGCGAAGGTCGACGGGCTCGGCGTCAAGGCGCCCATCCCGATGTCGGCCGAGCCCGGATCGTATCCGCTCGTCATCAAGGCCCGGGGCAAGGTCGTGGCCCGTGACACCATCAGAGTCCGGCCGCCCGAGCGCCCCTCCGTCGAAGTGGACGACGGCCGCGCGCGGCGGCCGGGCACCCGGGTCAATCTGTTCTTCGACGACCTGTACCCAGGGGAGAACGGGGATTCCTTCACGGCCCGTTCCCCGGCATTCGCCTCGCCGGTGCGTCTCACACGCGGCAAGGACTCCTGGAACAACACCCGCGTTTTCAGCGCCCTGAACGTGCCGTTGCCGTTCACCCTCCATGACGGGACGTACGCGATATGGGTGACCGACGGGGACGGGAGACGGAAGGCACGGACGCGACTGGAGGTCCGCTCGGCGCGCCCCGGCGACGACGACTACCTGGGCAACGCCGAAGGCCCCGCGTTCTTCGGGAAGACGGGCTCTCCGCTCCGCGCCCAGGACAAGGGCTTCACCGCCGCCGCGGGCACAACAATGTATGTGAAGTGGCAGGACGCGTCCCCGGACCCAGGGGAGGAGGAGCGGCTGACCGCGACGTCCCCGGCGTTCCAGGCCCCGGCCAGGCTGGCGTCCGATGTCATCAAAGGCCATGAGATGGACCCCCCGCTCTTCTGGGGCCCGGCGCGGATCAAGCCCGGCCTGAAGCCGGGCAGGTATCCGGTAACCGTCGTCAGCCACCGCGGGCGAGTGACGAAGAACAGCTACCTCACCGTCACCCAGGGTTCCGCTCATGACGATGGCGGACTGCCGACGGCCGTGTGGGCGGGTGCGAGCGCCGGAACCCTCGCTCTGGGCGCCACCGCTGCCGTACTGCTGGTACGGAGACGCAGGCGAGCGCCCCTTTCCTGACGGCCGGCCCGTCGGGCGAGACCATTTCCTGGTATATCTAGTCTCCAACCTAGAGACCATAGGAAGTGCGGAAAGGCAGGCTCCCATGGCCCGAGCGGGTCTCACCGCGGACCGTGTTGTCGCGGCCGCCGCCGAGCTCGCCGACGAGGCGGGGTTCGACAACGTCACCCTGACCGCGCTGGCCCGCCGCTTCGGGGTGAAGGACGCCAGTCTGTACTCGCATGTCCGGGGCCTCGCCGACCTGCGCACCCGGCTCGCGCTGCACGCGGGCGGTGAGCTGATCGACCGGATCGCGGTGGCCGTGGCCGGCCGCGCGGGCAAGGACGCGCTGGCCGCCTTCGCCGGTGCCTACCGCGCCTACGCCCTGGAGCACCCCGGCCGCTACGCGGCCACCCAGATCCGTATCGACCAGTCCCTGCTCGCCGGCTCCCCCGAGATGCGCCGCACCGCCGAGATCACCTACGGCATGCTGCGCGCCTACGGCCTGGAGGAACCCGACCTCACCGACGCCGTACGCCTGCTGCGCAGCGCCTTCCACGGCTACTGCGCCCTGGAGTCGGCCGGCGGCTTCGGCGCGGACCGGGACGTACAGGCCTCCTGGGACAAGGCGATCGACGCCCTGCACCTGACCCTCACCCACTGGCCCCGGGAGACGGAGGAAGACGTTGACTGAACCGCTTCACCACGACGTCTCGGGCAGCGGTCCCGTGCTGCTGGTGATGCCGGGCGGGGCCGGGCATCCGATGGGGCTGGGGCCGCTGACCGAGCGGCTGGCCGCGCGGTTCACCGTGGTGACGTACGACCCGCTCGGGCTCGCCCACGGCCGGCTCGGCCTGCCGGTACCCGAGCAGCGGGTGGCGGACTGGAGCGAGGGCGCGCACCGGGTGCTGGAGGCGGTGCTTCCGGCAGGCGGGACCGCGTATGTGCTCGGGACCAGCTCCGGTGGGATCGCCGCCCTGGACCTGCTCGCCCGGCATCCCGGGCGGCTGGCGCACGTGGTCGCGCACGAACCGCCGTGCGTGACGGTGCTGCCGGACGGGGCGGAGCGGCGGGCCGAGCTGATCGGGCAGTTGGAGGGCCACGGGCGCCCGCCCGCGGAAGGCGAGGCGGCCACCCCGTTCGGGGTGTTCCTGGCGCGCGTGCTGGGCCCGTTCACGTCCCATCTGCCGTCCTTCACCGCTCCCCCGGGCGGGCTCACGCTCGCCGCCGGCGTCGACTCGCGCGGCCAGGTGCTGCACCGGACCGCCACGTCGCTCGCCGAACGGCTGGGCGGTGCCTTCCTGGAGTTCCCGGGCGGACACCTGGGTACGGTGGATCATCCGGTGGCGTTCGCGGACCTGCTCACCGACACATTGCGCTCCAGCGCGCGGACCTCGGCGTAGGCGGGAGTGGTGCCGCCCGGGGTGCGTCCGGCGGCGATGTCGGCCGCCGCGTCCAGGGCCGCGCCGAGCGCCCGCCGATAGAGGAGCGAACCCAGGCTGACACGGCGCACACCGAGGTCGGCCAGCTGGGCGACGGTGGGTCCGGCGGGCGAGTAGAGGATGTTGAGGGGGACGTCGAGCCGCCGGACCAGCGCCGTGATCCGCCCGGGGTCGGTCAGCCCGGGCACGAACACCCCGTCGGCACCGGCCTGTTGGTAGGCGTCGAGCCGCCGCAGGGTGTCCCGTTCGTCGCCGTCCCCGGACCAGTACGTGTCGGTGCGGGCATTGACGAACAGGCCGGGTACGGCGGCCTTCACGGCGGCGATCTTCGCCGCGAGCCGGTCACTCGGCTCCAGCCCGTCCTCCAGGTTGACCCCGGCCGCCCCCACGGCCCACAACTCCTGTGCCAGCTCAGCCACTTCGCCGGGATCCCGGCTGAAGCCGTCCTCGGCGTCGACCGAGAGCAGATACGGCTCCGAGCCGAGGGTCAGGGCGAGGCTCAGCGTCTGTTCCCGGGTCGCGCCCGCGCCGTCGGGCAGACCGGCGGCCGCCGCCACGGCCAGGCTCGTCGTACCGATCGCGGGGAAACCCCGGGCGGCGAGCGCGGCGGCCGAGGCATGGTCCCAGGCGTTGGGCAGCAGCAGCGGCTCTCCGGGCCGGTGGTGGAGTCCGGGGAACGTCGTCACGGCGGGCTGTGCGGTCATACGGCCACGCTAGACAGCGAATGCTTCGGCGCCCGCCGAACGATGGACCCCACCAGGGACTGCAACCGCACCGCCACCGCCGTCACCCCGTCCTACGCCACCCCGCTCACCGGGGTGTCACCGACCACGACGAACCTCCCGATCGCCCGTCTGACGCCGTGAACCGGAAGACGCCCTCCGCGCCGGACACCCAGCGGACGCTCACCTCGCGAGCCCCGTGATCGATGTCGTCCACCGTCACTCGCACGGACACCAGGTCCCTGAGCGGCCGGGGATCCGGCTCGCCGGTCAGCCGGGCCAGCGCCACGAACAGCGTGGCCCCGCCGGCCCCGGTCTCCCCGGTCAGGCCCTCCAGGCTCTCCAGGCCCTCCGACAGCCCCGACACCGGGAGCAGTTCGGCACGGAGGGCGCCGTCCGGTGCCGCCCATCCCGTGATCCGCACCGGCGTCCCGGGCGCGGCCCCGGCCACGAGATGGGCCCGCACCTCCACCGCGCCCTCGGCGACCACGAGACTGGTGACGGTGATCCCGTCGCGCACGGTGTGCCGGGAGGCGATCCACCCCGCGCCCGTGCCGAGTGGCTCGATCCCCGTCCGGCTCGGATCGCCGCCGACGATCACACTGTTGTCGTACGACACCGGGTGGGGCGTCGTCGCGGTCGAGTAGGCGAGCCGGGTGTAGTAGGGGTCGTAGCGGACGTCGTCACTGCCGTGGTTGTGCAGCCGGACCAGGCCGTCCGAACGCGTGGACTGCAGCAGCCAGTTGGGGACGGCGACCGGGCGCACCTCGTCGGCGCGGTCGGCCGGGCCCGGTTCCTCGGTCGCCGTCCACACCTGGTGCTCCGGAGGCAGCAGCAGGCCGAGGAACCCTTTGCTCGCCCAGTACGGGGAGGCCGGGCCCGAGTAGTTCTGCACAAGTGACTCGTCGGGGCCGAGCCAGCCGAGCGGGAGCAGACCGCGCTCGTCGACCGCGCCGCCGTCGAGGAAGTACCGCAGCGCGCCGGAGGCCAGGCGTCGCGTCTCACCGGGGGCGAGGGGGGTCTGGCCGATCAGGGCGCCGAGCCAGAGCGGGGCGGCCGTCGCGAAGCGGTAGGTCAGGGAGCGGCCCTGGTGGAGGGGGGCGCCGTCGCCGCCGAAGAGGCGGGCGTAGTCGGCGAGGTGACATGACAACCGTCGACCGTATACAGAAAGCAGTTCACTGTCGTCCGCCAACCATGCGTGGACGACGGTGTACAAGTGCATCGCCCAGCCGTTGTAGTAGTCGAACTTCCGGCCATCGCCGTCGGTGTACCAGCCGTCGCCCAGGTACCAGCCCTCGATCCGTTCCAGGCCACGGTCGATCGCCTTGCGCGCCGCTTCCGGCCGGTGACCGATCTCCGCCAGGAAGCCGCCGACGGTGACGGGGAACAACTCCCAGTTGCACGGCCAGGGTTCGGCGGTGAGCGCGTCCGCCAGCCAGTCGGCGGTGCGCTGCCGCACGGAGTCGTCCAGCCGGTCCCACAGCAGCGGCCGGGTCAGCCGCAGGGCGAGGGCGACGGACGCGGCCTCGACGAGCGGCTGGCCGCGGTGCCCGATGCGCGGCCAGACCCCGCCGGGGCCGGTGGCGAGGCCGTCGGCGTAGCGGTCGAGCGCGGTCTCGTCGCGGCGGAAGGCGGCCAGCAGCAGCGTACGGGCGTACCCCTCCAGGCCGTCCGAGAGGTGGCCGGACTGGCTCACATGGTCGCCGGGGAGGTGGTAGAGGGCGCGGTCGGGGGTGGCGTAGGGCTCGACCGCGGCCAGCAGGGCGTCGGCGGCAACCTCCCAGTGGGTGCGACTGTATCCGGTGTACGGGCTCAACGCACGGTCCTCGGCGGGCAGTTCGATCACGGCGGCGGCTGTCCTTCCTGGCGGGGCCTGGGACGCCCCGGTTCCGGTCGGGGCGCCCCAGGGACTCATCCCACCCGCACGGCACCCTCGGGCACCGGACGCAGGGTCGGCAAGTCCGGCGGCTGGAGCGACGACGGCTCGAACTACGCCGTCGACACCGGCGCGAATCTCGTCTTCCAGGAGAGCAAGGCCAACGGCGACCTGACCTCGCTGGTGTGGTTCCGAACGCCGAGAAGGTAAGGGCGGGCCAGTGTGGGGTCAATGGTTCGGGCCGGTGCGGGGTGAGTGGTTCCGGCGGCCCGCGGGCCGCCGCCCGGCGGCCCGTTTGGGCTAGCGTCGTGACATGACCAGCAACGCCTCCCCCAGCCTCGTCGACGCCCTCGCCACCAGGACGGTCGTGCTCGACGGCGGCATGTCCAACCAGCTGGAGTCGGCCGGGTACGACCTGAGCGACGAGCTGTGGTCGGCGCGGCTGCTCGCCGAGCGGCCGGAAGCGATCACGGAGGCGCATCTCGCCTACTTCCGGGCGGGCGCGGACGTGGCCATCACGGCCGGCTACCAGGCCACCTTCGAGGGCTTCGCACGGCGCGGCATCGGGCACGAGGACGCGGCGCGGCTGCTCGCGCTGAGCGTGGACCTGGCGCGAGAGGCCGCCCGGCGGGCCGGGGACGAGGGCATCGACCGCCCGCTGTGGGTGGCGGCCTCGGTCGGGCCGTACGGGGCGATGCTCGCGGACGGCTCCGAGTACCGGGGCCGGTACGGGCTGAGCGTGGCCGAGCTGGAGCGCTTTCACCGGCCGCGCATCGAGGTGCTGGCCGCCGCCGCGCCGGACGTCCTCGCGCTGGAGACGGTGCCGGACGCCGACGAGGGCGCCGCGCTGCTCGGCGCGGTGCGCGGGCTGGGGGTGCCGGCATGGCTTTCGTATACGGTCGACGGTCGGCACACGCGTGCCGGGCAGCCCCTGGAGGAGGCCTTCGCCCTGGCCGCCGACGTGGACGAGGTGATCGCGGTGGGCGTGAACTGCTGTGCACCACGGGACGTGACACCCGCGGTGGAGATCGCATCCAGGGTCACCGGCAAGCCGGTCGTGGTCTATCCGAACAGCGGGGAGGCCTGGGACGCCGAGGCGCGCGCCTGGACGGGGAGTACGACGTTCAGCGCCGGGCAGGTCAAGGCGTGGCGGGAGGCGGGGGCGCGGTTGATCGGGGGGTGCTGCCGGGTGGGGCCGGAGGGTATCGCGGCGATTGCCTCCGGCGGTTTCGCGGAATCGCCGTAGGGGCCGGGCATGCAGGGCGGGTGCGGCTCGTCTGTGGCTGGTCGCTCCCCCACTCTCGACTGCGCTCGAGCGGGGAGACCCCCATCGCGGCGGAGCCGCATGTCAAACACAGCCCCGCGCCCCTGTTTTCGCCACCCTTCCTTTCGAGGCACCGTCAACGGCGTCTGGCGCCTACCGAACGCCGTAGGCGGCGTACCGCTGCTGCCAGTTCCGTTCCGGGGGCCCGAGTGTCGGTGTCCGGGGCCGGGGCGGGTTCGGGGACGGTGGTGGCGGTCGCCCAGAGGGCGAATTCCGCATCTCGCGGCCCGGATGCGGTGTACGGGATACCGTCGCCGAAGATCCGTACCGGATGCGAGGCGTCCCAGGGCTCCCAGCCGGGGTCGCCGGTCGCGGCGAAGCGTACCCACGCCCCGTGCATC
This sequence comes from Streptomyces roseochromogenus subsp. oscitans DS 12.976, assembly GCF_000497445.1. Lineage (NCBI taxonomy): Bacteria > Bacillati > Actinomycetota > Actinomycetes > Kitasatosporales > Streptomycetaceae > Streptomyces > Streptomyces roseochromogenus. Next base: position 2,017,560 of record NZ_CM002285.1, read on the forward strand.
GCGTCGCACAGCTCCTGCGGGGCGCCCTCGCCCGCCAGCTTCTTCGATTCGGGTGTGGCGCCGGAGTCGAAGACGAAGCCCAGTTCCAGGGCGTGGCAGGCACCGAGGGACGGGCGGCCGGACGGCCAGGCGAACTCGTAGAGGTAGGAGAGGCCGGGGCGGGAGTCGGCGAGGCGGTGCAGCGGGATGCGCAGCAGGTGGTCGGTGACCATCTGGCCGACGATCTCGGCGGTGCCGGCGTCGGGGTGCAGGGCGCGGTAGCCGCGGGGCACCTCGTGGCCGGCGCGGCAGCGGGCCATGGCGCCGGCCAGGGAGACGGGGCCGAGCCGGTCGACGTGTTCGAGGAGTCCGCCGGGCACCAGCCACAGCCGGTACTCGTCCCGGGTCCAGCCCATGAGCAGTTCCACGCCCGGGGCGGCGTCGCCGTCGATGAGCGCCCGCAGGGGGTCGCGGGGGACGAGGTCGTCGTCGACGACGATCCCGAAGGCGGGTCCGCCCAGCACCGGGCTGCTGAGCCGGCCGACCTCGGCCTGGGTGCGCAGCAGCAGGTCACGGTCGACGGCGGCGAAGGCTTCGGCAGTGGCGGGAATCTTCAGGCGGGTGGCCATACGGCGCACCATCCGGCGTACCTTGGCGCGCTCGGCGACCTCGGGCGGGCCGCTCTGCAGCACCGCCCGCCGGATCAGGCCGCGGGTCTGGGGGGCGGCGAGCAGGACTCCGGCACTGATGGCGCCGGCCGACTGTCCGCACAGGGTGATCCGGTCGGGGTCGCCACCGAAGGCGCCGATCGTCTCGTGGACCCAGCGCAGGGCGGCGAGCTGGTCGCGGAGTCCGGGGTTCGGGGGTGCGTCGGGGAAGAGTCCGTAACCCTCCACGCCCAGCCGGTAGTTGATGGAGACGCAGACGACGCCGTCCCGGGCGAAGGTGCTGCCGTCGTAGACGGTGACGGCGGAGGAGCCCCTGGTCAGGGCGCCGCCGTGGAGCCAGAGGAGGACGGGGAGCCGGGCGCCGGGGTATGGCTCGGGGGTCCATACGTTGAGGTTGAGGCAGTCGTCGCCGGGGATCTCGGGGTCGGACAGGTACTGGGCGAACGCCTCGGAGTACGGCGGTTTCGGCGCGGTCGGACCGAAGGCGCCGGCATCGCGTACGCCGTCCCAGGGTCCGGGCGGCTCCGGCGGCCGGAACCGGAGGGGGCCGACGGGCGGGGCGGCGTACGGGATGCCCCGGAACACCGCGATCCCCTGCTCGTACCGGCCGCGTACGGCCCCGTGGGGCGTCCTGACCACGGGGCCTGTCCGGTCTTCCGTCATCGCCCACCAGCCCTTCGCCGTGTTCCTGCGTCCTTCACAGCCACGCTGAGTGTCCTGTTCACATCAGAGCATCACAGTGCGCGCAGGTATTCCGGCGCAGGGGCCCGGCACTGGGCCGTTCGGCGTACCGCCCGGGAATTCCCGTGTCTTCACGTCTGTGTTGACACCCACCTATCGCAGGAAGCGCTTTCTGTACCGGTGGGCAGACCCTGGAGAGGGCTGGGCCGGAGAGGCGGCTTCTGTGGTCCGTGCGGGGAGTGTGCGGGTGCCGGCCGGGCCGACACCGGCGGTGGTGGCCCGGGAGGCCGAGGTGTCGGTGCCCACGGGCCTCGAAGGTGGTCGACGGCCGCGAGGACGTGGCATCGGAGACCCGTCGCCGGGTCACCGGGGCCCTGGACCGGCTCGGCCATGTGCGCCGGCCCCGCTTCGACACCACGAGGACGCCGGGCCTGGTCGACCTGGTGGTGCACTCGCTGGAGAGCCCTTGGTCGGGCGCCGTGCTGCACGGGATGGAGGCGGCGGCGTACGAGGCGGGCCTGGAGGTGGTGGTCTCGGCCGGGCCGACCCGGACCCGGGCCGACCGGCCGGAGCGGGGCCGGCTGGAGCAGGGCCGGCTGGACAAGCTGACGGCGCGCGGCTCTTCGGGCGTGCTGTTCAACCTGGCGGAGCTGTCCCCGTCGCCGTACGCATGGCTGGATCACCAGCGCATCCCGTACGTGCTGATCGCCCCCCCGCACGAGCCCCCGGCCGGGGTGCGGTCGGTCGGGGCGGCCAACTGACAGGGCGGGGTGAGCGCGACCGAGCATCTGCTCGGATGCCGGAACCGCTTCACTGCGGAAACTTCACGCAGGGCGCCGGCCGGCCGGGGTGCCGGGCCAACTCCCTTGAAGCGGGGGACCGGTGACCGTAGCCTCGCCGGTCATGGACGCCGTTCCCCCGCTCCTGGACCATCTCGTCCTCGCCACGCCCGACCTGGCGGCGACGGTCGCCGACTTCGCGCGGCGGACCGGGGTGACGCCCGTCCCCGGCGGTGTGCATGTCGGGCTCGGCACACGCAACCATCTGGTGGGGCTGGGCGGCCGGAGCTATCTGGAGATCCTCGGCCCCGACCCCGAGCAGCCCGAGCCCGCCGGGCCACGGCCGTTCGGAGTCGACCGGCTGGCCGGGCCGCGCACGCTGACCTGGGCGATCAGTCCGGCCGACCTGGATGCGGCGATCACGACGGCTCGCGCGAGGGGCTACGACCCGGGGCCCGCGCGTCTGATGAGCCGCCGCACGCCGGACGGTACCGTGCTGCGGTGGCGACTGACCGACGGCGATCACGCGCATCCCTCCGGTCTGGTCCCGTTCCTGATCGACTGGGGCGACTCCCGCCACCCGGCCGCCTCGGGCCTGCCGGTCACGCCACTGCTGGAGATGACCGCGGCGGTCCCGGACCCGGAGGAGGTGCGCGGCCCGCTCGCGGCCCTGAACACCGGGCTGACACTCGCCCCGGGGCCGGTCGCGCTCACCTTCACCGTGGGCACCCCCAACGGACCGGTCACCTTCGGCTGAGGCCCGCGAGGGCGAGTGGGGGCGCGCGAGGGCGTCCGCGATACGCGCCGAGGGTGTCCGATTCCTTCAAGACCGGGCGGCGGCCGCCCGCCTACGGTGACCGCATGACTGCACGATTCGCCGTGATCGGCGTGGTGGCCTCCGACCTGGCCGCCTCCCTCGCCTTCTACCGTCGCCTCGGACTGGCCTTCCCTCCCGGTGCCGAGGAACAGCCGCATGTCGAGGCCGAGTTGCCCGGCGGGCTGGTCCTCGCCCTGGACACCGAGGCAACCGTCCGCTCCTTCCACTCCGGCTGGCGCCCGCCCCAGGGCGGCGGGCGCGTGGGGCTCGCCTTCCGGTGCGACTCGCCCGCCGAGGTCGACGCCCTGTACGAGGACCTGGTGGCCGCCGGCCACCACGGGGAGCTGAAGCCGTGGGACGCGTTCTGGGGACAGCGGTACGCCACCGTGCACGACCCCGACGGCAACGGCGTCGACCTGTTCGCGCCGCTACCCGCCGCCGAGTAGCGTCCCGAGCGGCATGCCCGTCAACTCCCTCACCTCACGGGCGAGATGAGGCTGGTCCGCATACCCGGCACGCAGGGCCGTCTCGGCGTAGGGCGTCCCGGCACGGGCCAGCGCCAGCGCCCGTTGCAGACGCAGGATGCGGGCCAGCGCCTTGGGGCCGTAGCCGAACGCGCTCAGGCAGCGGCGGTGCAACGTGCGGGTGCCGACGCCGAGTTCGGCGGCCGTGGCGGCCACCGGGCGGCCCTCGTCCAGGCGCTCCACCAGCCGGCCCAGCAGCGGGTCGGGGGCCGTGGTCCGCGCGGCCCGGCCCAGGGCGATGTCCTCCAGTGCCGCCACCGGGTCGGGCGCCGCCTCCACCCCCTCACACAGTCGCCGGACCCGGGCGGAGGGCCACAGGTCGGCCAAGTCGACCCGCAGATCGCGCAGTTCGTGCGCGGGTACGCCGAGCAGCGCGGGTGCGGTGCCGGGGTAGAAGCGGACGCCTGCCCAGGAGCGGGGTGGGCCCTCGGGGACGTAGGGGCGGGTGTCGGGGCCCGCGACCAGCAGCCGGCCCTCGCTCCACAGCAGATCCATGCAGCCGTCGGGCAGCACGGGCCCGCCACCGGCCCCATCCGGGGTGTTCGTCCACACGACCGCGCCTGTCAGCCGGGACGCCCGCTCCGCGTACACGTGTGCCAGCGTACGTCGCTGGTGAGCTCCAGAGCCCTGCATACCCCCCCCCGCTCCAGGAGCGCCCGCCCTACGACCGGCCGCTCAGCTCGGACGGCCGGACAGCCGGACACCGTAACGGCTGCGGAAGCGGCCGACCTGCGGAAAACGCTAGTTCCGAAGGGGTTCCGGGCGGATCGGAGCACGGGTGGAGAACCGGGTGGAAAGCAGGTGGAACGCGAGGGTGGAGATCCGGGCACGGCCCTCAGAGGTGGCCCCCACAGCCCGTCCGGGCGGGAAGCGTCAGCAGCGGTGGCAGGCATCGGGGAGGCGGCCGTGGATCTCGCCGCGCATCAGGTAGGTGCCGATGACCATGACTGTGGCGGCGCTCACCGACGGCGACCGTGCCGCCCGAAGTTTCTGGTCGAGCTGTTCACGTCGCTGCTCGACGGGCGGAACGCGCGTGTCTCGGACGCCGTACGGCAGGTGCTGGGCCGGGCGCCGCGGGACTTCGGGGACCACGCCCGGGAGGCCGCGGCAGCCGGGGGCATGCCCACGCCATGCCCTACGGCACGCCAGGTCACTTCCCCCGGTGTGCCGTGCCCGTGTCCCCGCCCGTCTCGTGCGGAGGCCGGCCGTTGGCCTTGTGCGTGTGGTGGGTGTGCTTGGCGTGGGTGCGCAGGCGGGCTGTGACGTCCTCCGGGGGCAGGAAGCGGGACCAGCGCTCGGGGAACTCGGAGGGCATGTCGGGGTCGTCGGGGTCGGCCTCGCGGGCGGCGGCGGCCCGGGCGACATACTCGACGACCTGGGCCTCGCGGATCCGCTCGTTCGCGGCGCGGGCGGCGGCCGTGGTGGCGGCGGGCCAGACCCGGTCGATGGCGGCGTTGACCGCCGCGCCGACGAGGACGGCGAAGGCGGACACACCGATCCACAGCAGGACGGCGACTGATGCGGCCAGGGAGCCGTAGATCGTGGCGCCCTCGATGGTGTGCACGAGGTAGATCCGCAGCAGGAAGCTGCCGAGGACCCACATGGCCAGGGCGACCAGGGCGCCGGGGACGTCCTCGATCCACGGGGAGCGGACCGGCACGGACACGTGGTACAGGGTGGTCAGGAAGGCGATGGACAGGACGATGACGACCGGCCAGTACAGGACCTGCACCACCGTCTCCGACCAGGGAACCACCCGGACCACGGCGTCCGGGCCGGCCACCATCAGGGGCAGCGCCACCGAGCCGACCAGCAGTGCCACGATGAACAGCAGGAAGGACATCATCCGGGTCTTGACGATGCCGCGGACGCCGTCGAGGCCGTACATGACGGTGATGGTGTCGATGAAGACGTTCACCGCGCGTGATCCGGACCAGAGGGCGAAGACGAACCCGATGGAGATGACGTCGGGCCGGGTCCTCAGCACGTCGTGCAGGATCGGCTCGGCGATCTCCTTCACGCCCTTGTCGGACAGGACCGTCCGCGAGGCGTCGAGGATGTTGGTCTCCAGGCTCTGGATGGTGTGGGCGCCGGTCCAGCTGTCGACGTAGGCGAGCAGCCCGATGAGGCAGAGCAGCAGGGGCGGCACGGACAGCAGCGTGAAGAACGCCGCCTCGGCCGCCAGGCCCAGGATGCGGTACTCCACGCAGGAGTTGACGGTGTCCTTGAGCAGCAGCCAGGCGGTCCTGCGTTTGGAGACGTTCCGGTAGAGGGCTCTGGCCCGGTGGAGGCGACCGGTGGGCGGTTCGGGGGGTTCACTTGCTGGCTGCACGACCCAAAGGTATCCGCAGCACCGGACCGCCCTCACCTTCCGGGGCGGACGACCGCATCCGGCGCGCCCGGCCACGCCACTGTGCCACTCTGGAGGCCTTCACCGCCGCAGTCCCGGGTAGGTTCGCAATCATGGCAGGCACCCCCACCCACACCGTGACGAACCAGCCGCCCCCGCTGGTCGGCTACGACCTGTTCAGCGCCGACCGGGCCCTGGTGGCGGCCGTCGGGCGGCACACCGGTCCGGAGGTGCTCGACGAGGTCCGCGCGGAGCTGTCCCTGCTGGGCCGCTCCGCGGGCTCGGCGCAGTTGCAGGAGTGGGGCGTGCAGGCGAACGAGCACCCGCCGCGGCTGCGCACCCACGACCGGTACGGCCACCGGATCGACGAGGTCGACTTCCACCCGGCCTGGCACCGGCTGCTCGGCAAGGGTGTCTCGGCGGGTCTGACGGCCGCCTGGAACCGGCCGTCCGGGCATGTCCGCAGGGCCGCCGGATTCCTGATCTGGACCCAGGTCGAGGCGGGAAACTGCTGCCCGCTGTCGATGACCCACGCGGCCGTGCCCGCGCTGCGCACCGACCCCGGGCTCGCCGCCGAGTGGGAGCCGCGGCTGACGTCCACGCTCTACGACCGGGAGCTGCGGCCCGCCGCGCAGAAGTCCAGCGCCCTCTTCGGCATGGGCATGACCGAGAAGCAGGGCGGTAGCGACGTCCGGGCGAACACCACCGAGGCCCGGCCGCTCGCGGAGCCGGGCGCATACGCGCTGACCGGACACAAGTGGTTCTGCTCGGCACCGATGTCGGACGGGTTCCTCGTGCTCGCCCAGGCCCCGGCCGGCCTCACCTGTTTCCTGGTGCCACGCGTCCTGCCCGACGGGTCCCGCAACGTCTTCCTCCTCCAGCGGCTGAAGGACAAGCTGGGCAACCGCTCCAACGCCTCCGCGGAGGTGGAGTTCGCCGGCACCTGGGCGCGCCGGGTGGGCGAGGAGGGGCGTGGCGTGCGGACCATCATCGAGATGGTCGCGGCGACCCGGCTGGACTGCGCACTCGGCTCGGCGGGCCTGATGCGGCAGGCGGTGGCGCAGGCGATCCACCACTGCACCTACCGGGAGGCCTTCGGCGGCCGGCTGCTCGACAAGCCCCTGATGCGCAACGTCCTCGCCGATCTCGCGCTGGAGTCCGAGGCCGCCACCACCCTCGCCCTCCGGCTCGCGGCCGCCTACGACGACGGCGGAGAGCAGGAGCGCGCCTTCCTGCGGCTGGCGGTGCCGGCCGCCAAGTACTGGATCACCAAGCGCTGTGCGCCCGTCGCGGTCGAGGCCGCTGAGTGCCTGGGCGGAAACGGGTACGTCGAGGAGTCGGGTCTGCCCCGGCTGGTCCGGGAGTCCCCGCTGAACTCCGTCTGGGAGGGCGCCGGAAACGTCCAGGCGCTGGACGTGCTCCGGGCGCTGCAACGGGAGCCGGGCGCGCTGGACGCCTGCCTGACCGAGATCGGCCGCGCCCACGGCGCCGACCACCGCCTGGACCGCGCCGTGAAGGACCTCTTCACCGAACTCGCCGACCTGGACGCCATCGAGGGCCGCGCCAGGCGGCTCGCGGAACGGCTCGCGCTCGTCCTCCAGGGGTCACTGCTGGTCCGCCACGCTCCCTCGGAGGTGGCGGACGCCTTCTGCGCCTCACGACTGGGCGGAGACCACGGCGCGTCTTTCGGCACTCTGCCAACGAGCCTCGATCTGGAGGCGATTGTGGAACGAGCACGCCCGATCTCTTGAGCACGGGGTGCGCTGTTCCACCTGAAGGGGCGCGGAGAACTGCGCGACCAGCCACACACGGCCCGCACCCGCCAACGCACGTGAAGCCGCATCCGGAACCGTGAATCCGGCCAAAACCCCGGACGGGGGTGGTGCTGCGCCGACACGGCACCACCCCCACCACCTGGGCTCGTCGAGCCCGCGAACGCGTCAAGTCTCGGCCACCCTCCGACTGTCCACCAGGGTTGCAAGGGGTTGCAACTTGTCGGCGCACGTGCGCGGAGTGTGTGCCCCCGGCCTGCCCGGAGCGGCAGTATGAGAGGCACAGCCGGACCGGAAACCGCCGCCCGTGACGGCTTGACAAGTATGTTCGAAGCCCTTTTCCGGGAGGCCCCCCGTGGTGAACCCGCCGATGAACGTGGCGCGCCTGGCCGCCGTCGACGCGACACAGGCGGCGCGACTGCTGAGCGAGGTACGCGACGCCACACTCGCCGGTCAGCGTGCGCGGATCGCGCCCCGTCCGGTGATCGAGCAGTCCTGGGGACGGATGCTGCGCAGCGGTGTCGATCCCGATCACGACTTCAGATCCGGTCTGCTGTCCTCCGACGAAGTCCGGCGCCGCCGCGAGGAGTCACCGCTGCGGCCGGTGTTGCCGGTGCTGCGCGAGGGGCTGCTTTCGGTCGCCGATGTGGCGCAGCACATCATGGTCGTCGCGGACGCCGACGGGCGGGTGCTGTGGCGGGAGGGGGCCTCGCAGGTGCTGCGCAAGGCGGACGGCCTGGGCTTCGAACTCGGCGCGGACTGGCGGGAAGACGTCGTCGGCACCAACGGCGTGGGCACCCCGGCGGTCGTACGACGGCCCGTACAGGTCTTCGCCGCCGAGCACTTCGTCCGCTCGCACGCCTCCTGGACCTGCACGGGCGCTCCGATCACCGATCCCCGGGACGGGCGGCTGATCGGGGTCGTGGACGTGAGCGGCCCGTTGGAGACCATGCATCCGGCGACCCTCGCCTGGGTGGACTCGGTGGCCAAGCTGGCCGAGGCGCGGCTGCGGGAGCTGCATGTGGACTCGCTGGAGCGGCTGCGGTCGGTGGCGGCGCCGGTACTGGCCCGGCTGGACGGCCGGGCGCTGGTGGTGGACCGCAACGGCTGGTCGGCGGCCGTGTCCGGGATGCCGTACGTGCGGCGGGTCGCGCTGCCCAAGTCGCTGGCGCCGGGCCGCCGGTGGCTGCCGTCGCTGGGTTCGTGCGCGGTGGAGCCGCTGGCCGGGGGCTGGCTGCTGCGGGTGGCGGAGGAACCGCTCGGCACGGTCACCCGGATCGTGCTGGACCTGGCCCGGCCGGGCCGCAGTACGCTGACGGTGTCCGGTTCGGCCGGTTCCTGGTCGCGTGAACTCAGCCCGCGGCACGCCGAATTGCTGTATCTGCTCGCCGTGCACCGCCCGGGCCGCGGTGCGGCGGCCCTGGCCGGTGATCTGTTCGGGGACCCTTCACGCACGGTGACGGTGCGGGCCGAGATGTCGCGGATCCGGCGGTATTTCGGGGAACTGCTCCAGCATCGGCCGTATCGTTTCCGCGACGACGCGGAGATCGAGACGATGCTCCCCGACGACCCTCGTGACCTGCTGCCTTCCTCGACGGCACCGGCGATCACGCGGCGGCGGACGGCGGCGCAGGGCGGCGAGGCCGGGGCCCGGTGAGCGATTCTTCCGCATATTTGCGGGGTCTCGGCCCTGCGCGGACCGTTGCTGCCGTAGCATCCTCTATGGGCCTCCCCATCCGCTTCTCACGTCAACGTACGGATCAGCAGGCGCAGTTGGCCCCCCACCGGCCGGCGCGCCTCGGCGGCGCGGGAGTCCTGGAAAAGGGGACGAGATGAAGCATCGCGGCAGACACCGGCGGCGAAGGCGCGGCGCCGCATTGCGCGCGTTCCTGGCCGGGACCGCGCTGGCGCTCACCGCGGCCGCCACGCTGATCAGCGCCTCCCAGGCGGACGTCACCGACAGCCCGGGCGCGCTCAAGCCGCTCGCGTCCCCGGCGGACACCGCGCCGCTCCGGCTCCAGGAGCGGCTGGTCCCCGCCCGCACGCTGGACCGGCTGTCGGCCGCGATGGGCCGCCCGGTCGGCGTGGACGCCGTCCTGGCGAGCGCCGACCGCGGTATGCGCGCGTCCGCCGGCTGTTCCGCCGCCGACCACGCGTCCCTGCCCGTGACCCCGGCCGCCACCCGCGCCTACTGCTGGGACCCGGCCGACGCCACCGGCACCGACTGGCAGCCGGCGTCGGTGACCACCTCCGGGGACGCCGACGACGACGGCGTCTGGGGCACCCACCGGGTCGTGCTCGCCGGCTGGACCCACAGCGCCACCAGCGGCCGCGCCGCCGAGCGGGGCCTGGCCAGGGTCGCCTTCGTGGACGCCGACGATCCCGCCCGCCTCGCCTACCGCTGGGTGCTGCTGGTGGTGCCGGTCGACGGCGGCCGTGACTACCGGGGCCTGTCCTCAGCGATCTCCGGCATGGTCTGGTACGAGGACAAACTGCTGGTCACCACCAGGACCGGCAGCGCCGACGCGCTGTATGTCTATGACCTCGACCGGATCCAGCGCACCAGTGTCGACGGGCCGGCGATCGGGCGGGTGCCCGGCGGCTGGTCCGCCGACGGCTACCGCTATGTGATGCCGGCGGTGGGCTCGTACCGGTTCACCGCGGGCCGCTGCGCCCGCTCCGGCCCGCCCTGCCCCGGCGCGCTGTCCCTGGACCGGGGCACCGCGCCGGACAGCCTGGTCGCCGCGGAGTGGACCGCACCGGAGGGCGACCGGAACGCCCGGCTGTGGCGGTACGCCTTCAGTACGGCTCCGGCGCGCGGCGGGCTGCTCGCCACGGACGCCACCGGCCGGGTGGAGGCGGTGGAGGCGTACCGGACCGGGGCGACCGGGATCCGGGGCGTGCTGTCCTACTGGCAGCCCGGAGCGGAGGGTGCGTCCTGGTATGTGGGACGTCTGCCCGGCTCATGGAACGGGCACGGAGGGCTGTGGCGGCAGGACGCCGCGGGGGCGAAGGCGGCCCGCTGCGGCGCGGACGGCTCGCACCGCTGCTGGGCACAGTCGACGGCGTCCCTCGCCTACTGGCAGGAGACGGGCGAGGTGTGGTCCCTGTCGGACCGCATGCTCTTCGCCGTGCCCCTGGCCGAACTGGACCGGTCAGTGGGATGACCGGGGTCGGTCCCCGCGGTGACCCGGGCCGGCTTCGGGACACCCCGTCAGGGCGGCGGACCGGGTCGATCGACAGACCGGGTCGCGGGATGATTCCCTGGCCCGCATGAGCAGCGTCCCTGTCACCACCTGGTCCCTGGAGCAGACGTCACCGGGCGACCTTCTGCCCGCCGCGGCACCCGAGGGCGATGTCCGGATCGTCCGGGCCGAGGTCCCCTCCCCCGAGTTCAGCCGCTTCCTGTACGCCTCGGTCGGCGGCGACATCCGCTGGACCGACCGGCTGGGCTGGACGTACGCCCGGTGGCAGGAGTATCTGGACCGGCCCGGCGTGGAGACCTGGGTGGCCTACGACCGGGGCACCCCGGCCGGCTTTGTGGAGCTGGAGCCGCAAGACGAGGGCGTGGTCGAGATCGTCTACTTCGGGCTGCTCCCCGCCTTCCGCGGCCGGCGCATAGGCGGCCATCTGCTGTCGTACGGCACGGCGCGCGCCTGGGACCTGGCCGAGCGGTGGCCGCAGCGGACCCCGACGAAGCGGGTGTGGCTGCATACGTGCAGCAAGGACGGCGAGTTCGCCATGGACAACTACCAGCGGCGCGGCTTCAAGCTGTTCGACACCAAGGTCGAACTGGAGCCCGACGTGGCCGCACCGGGACCCTGGCCCGGGGCGCATCCCGCCTGATACCCCGCCTGATCAGCCGGGACAAGCCGTCCCGCGGCACATGTGAGCGACGACACCATCGTCCCACCTTTCGGGACAAGGATGTCCGCATGATGGACGAAGCTGGACTGTGTCCAGATTGCCATGACACGCTTCCGTCATGTCTGGAACTGGAATTGCCTTGGTGAGTCGGCGGCACGTCGACCTCGGCCGCATGTCCAGCGCCATCTGTCCGGCGAGCTGACGCCCCAGCACCGCCGAGAACCCCCCGCACCTGATTCCTCTTGCGCAAAGGCGCGCACGCCTGCCCGCGTGCGCGCTCCTACGCAGGTCAGAGCTGATCCCACCGGTCCCGAAGGACGTAGAACCATGGCCGCCACTCCGCCGAACCCCGCCGCCCCCGCGCCCCGCCGCAAGGTGAGCCGTCATCGTGGTGAGGGTCAGTGGGCCGTGGGTCACTTCACCCCGCTCAACGGCAATGAGCAGTTCAAGAAGGACGACGACGGTCTCAATGTGCGGACGCGCATTGAGACGATCTACTCCAAGCGCGGCTTCGACTCGATCGACCCGAACGACCTGCGTGGCCGGATGCGCTGGTGGGGGCTGTACACCCAGCGCAAGCCCGGCATCGACGGCGGCAAGACCGCCGTGCTGGAGCCGGAGGAGCTGGACGACAAGTACTTCATGCTCCGGGTGCGCATCGACGGCGGCGCGCTCACGACACGGCAGCTGCGGGTGATCGGCGAGATCTCCCAGGAGTTCGCGCGCGGCACCGCTGACATCACCGACCGGCAGAACGTCCAGTACCACTGGATCCGCATCGAGGACGTGCCCGAGATCTGGGAGCGGCTGGAGGGCGTGGGCCTGTCCACGGTCACCGCCTGCGGTGACACCCCGCGTGTGATGATCGGCTCCCCGGTGGCGGGCATCGCCGAGGACGAGATCATCGACGCGACGCCGGCGCTGGAGGAGATGAAGCGCCGCGTCCTGAACAACAAGGCGTACTCGAACCTCCCCCGGAAGTTCAAGACGGCCATCTCGGGCTCGCCGTTGCTGGACGTCGTACACGAGATCAACGACGTGGCGTTCGTCGGCGTACGGCACCCCGAGCACGGCCCGGGCTTCGACGTATGGGTCGGCGGCGGGCTGTCCACCAACCCCAAGCTCGGCGTGCGGCTCGGCGCCTGGGTGCCGATCGAGGAGGTCCCGGACGTCTACGAGGGCGTCATCTCGATCTTCCGTGACTACGGTTACCGCCGGCTGCGCACCCGCGCCCGGCTGAAGTTCCTCGTCGCGGACTGGGGCGCGGAGAAGTTCCGGCAGGTGCTTCAGGACGAGTACCTCAAGCGCGAGCTGACCGACGGGCCCGCCCCCGAGCAGCCCGTGCGGCAGTGGCGCGACCACATCGGTGTGCACCGTCAGAAGGACGGCCGTTTCTACGTCGGTTTCGCCCCGCGGGTCGGCCGCGTCGACGGTGCCACGCTCACGAAGATCGCCGATCTCGCGGAGGCGCACGGCTCGGGCCGGGTCCGTACCACCGTCGAGCAGAAGATGATCGTCCTCGATGTCGAGCAGGACAAGGTCGACTCGCTGGTCGAGGGCCTGGAGGCGCTGGACCTCACCGCCCGGCCGTCCTCCTTCCGGCGCGGCACCATGGCCTGCACCGGCATCGAGTTCTGCAAGCTCGCCATCGTCGAGACCAAGCAGCGCGGTTCGCAGCTGATCGACGAACTGGAGCGCCGCCTGCCGGACTTCGACGAGCCGATCACCATCAACCTCAACGGCTGCCCGAACGCCTGCGCCCGTATCCAGGTCGCGGACATCGGTCTCAAGGGCCAGCTGGTCCTGAACGACCAGGGCGAGCAGGTCGAGGGCTACCAGGTGCACCTCGGCGGCGCGCTCGGCCTGGAGGCGGCCTTCGGCCGCAAGGTGCGCGGCCTGAAGGTCACCGCGGAGGAGCTGCCCGACTACGTCGAGCGGGTGCTGAAGCGGTTCCAGGCGGAGCGCGAGGACGGCGAGCGGTTCGCGACCTGGGCTTCCCGCGCTTCTGAGGAGGCGCTGTCGTGAGCGAGCGTGCCGCGCCCTTCTACTGCCCCTACTGCGGCGACGAGGACCTGCGTCCGCACGAGCAGAGTCACGGCGCCTGGGAATGCGGGGCCTGCAACCGCGCATTCCAGCTGAAGTTCCTCGGGCTGCTCACCCGGGGACTGCAGCGAGCCGACCACGGAGGGGACGAGCGGATATGACGACGGCTCAGAAAGACCGTACAACCGAGGAGTTGAAGGCACTCGCCGAGCAGGCGGGCCGTGACCTGGAGGAGGCCTCCGCCCTGGAGATCCTGCAGTGGGCGGTCGACACCTTCGGCACGAAGTTCTGCGTCACGTCCTCCATGGAGGACGCCGTCGTCGCCCACCTCGCCTCGCGCGTGCTGAAGGGCGTCGACGTCGTGTTCCTGGACACCGGTTACCACTTCCCGGAGACCATCGGCACCCGTGACGCCGTCGAGGCCGTGATGGACGTCAACGTCATCACGCTCACGCCGAAGCAGACGGTCGCCGAGCAGGACGCGGAGTACGGCCCGAAGCTGCACGACCGCGACCCCGACCTGTGCTGCGCGCTGCGCAAGGTCAAGCCGCTGGAAGAGGGGCTGAAGGGCTACCGGGCGTGGGCGACCGGCCTGCGCCGCGACGAGTCCCCGACCCGGGCGAACACCCCGGTCGTCGGCTGGGACGAGAAGCGGCAGAAGGTCAAGATCTCCCCGATCGCCCGCTGGACACAGGACGACGTGGACGCCTACGTCGCCGAGCACGGCGTCCTCACCAACCCGCTGCTGATGGACGGCTACGCCTCCGTCGGCTGCGCCCCGTGCACGCGCCGCGTACTCGACGGCGAGGACGCGCGGGCCGGCCGCTGGGCGGGCCGCGCCAAGACCGAGTGCGGGCTGCACGGATGACGACCATCGACAACCAGGAGAACCACGTGACCACCGGAGCCACCGTCTGGCTCACGGGTCTGCCGAGCGCCGGCAAGACCACCATCGCGTACGAGCTGGCCGGCCGGCTGCGGGCCGAGGGCCGGCGCGTCGAGGTGCTCGACGGCGACGAGATCCGCGAGTTCATCTCGGCGGGCCTCGGCTTCAGCCGCGAGGACCGGCACACCAACGTGCAGCGCATCGGTTTCGTCGCCGAGCTGCTGGCCCGCAACGGCGTCACGGCACTCGTCCCGGTGATCGCGCCCTACGCGGACAGCCGGGACGCGGTGCGGGGGCGCCACGAGGAGAACGGCACGGCGTACGTCGAGGTGCATGTGGCGACCCCGGTCGAGGTGTGCTCCGTGCGCGATGTGAAGGGGCTGTACGCCAAGCAGGCCGCGGGCGAGCTGACGGGGCTGACCGGGGTCGACGATCCGTACGAGGAGCCCCAGTCGCCCGATCTGCGGATCGAGTCCCAGAACCAGACGGTCCAGGAGTCCGCGGCGTCGGTGTACGCCGTGCTCAGCGAAAGGGGACTGGCATGACCACGGTCGCTTCCGTGCAGGAGGGCACGGACAGCCCGTACGCCCTGTCGCATCTGGACGCGCTGGAGTCCGAGGCGGTGCACATCTTCCGCGAGGTGGCGGGCGAGTTCGAGAAGCCGGTGATCCTGTTCTCCGGCGGCAAGGACTCCATCGTCATGCTGCACCTGGCGCTGAAGGCGTTCGCCCCGGCTGCCGTGCCGTTCTCGCTGCTGCATGTGGACACCGGACACAACTTCCCTGAGGTCCTTGAGTACCGGGACCGTGTGGTGGCCGCACATGGGCTGCGCCTCCATGTGGCGTCCGTCCAGGACTACATCGACCGCGGTGTGCTCAAGGAGCGTGCCGACGGCACCCGTAACCCGCTGCAGACGCTGCCGCTGACGGAGAAGATCCAGAGCGAGAAGTTCGACGCCGTCTTCGGCGGCGGCCGCCGGGACGAGGAGAAGGCCCGCGCCAAGGAGCGGGTGTTCTCGCTGCGCGACGAGTTCTCCCAGTGGGACCCGCGCCGTCAGCGCCCCGAGCTGTGGAACCTGTACAACGGCCGGCACGCTCCCGGCGAGCACGTCCGGGTCTTCCCGCTGTCCAACTGGACCGAGCTGGACGTGTGGCAGTACATCGCCCGCGAGGGCATCGAGCTGCCGGAGATCTACTTCGCGCATGAGCGTGAGGTGTTCCAGCGCGGCGGCATGTGGCTGACCGCGGGCGAGTGGGGCGGCCCGAAGGACGGCGAGAGTGTCGAGAAGCGGCTCGTGCGGTACCGGACCGTCGGTGACATGTCCTGCACCGGTGCCGTCGACTCCGACGCGACCACGCTGGACGCCGTGATCGCCGAGATCGCCGTCTCCCGGCTCACCGAGCGGGGCGCGACCCGTGCCGACGACAAGCTGTCCGAGGCCGCGATGGAAGACCGCAAGCGCGAGGGGTACTTCTAGTCATGAGCACGATCACGACCGAGGGGCTCTCGGCCACCACGCTGCTGCGGTTCGCCACCGCCGGCTCCGTCGACGACGGCAAGTCCACGCTCGTCGGACGCCTCCTGCACGACTCCAAGTCGGTCCTCACCGACCAGCTGGAGGCCGTGGAGCGGGCCTCCGCCGGCCGCGGCCAGGACGGCCCGGACCTCGCGCTGCTCACCGACGGCCTGCGCGCCGAGCGGGAGCAGGGCATCACGATCGACGTGGCGTACCGCTACTTCGCCACGCCCCGGCGCCGCTTCATCCTGGCCGACACGCCGGGCCATGTGCAGTACACCCGCAACATGGTCACCGGCGCCTCCACCGCCGAGCTGACCGTGGTCCTGGTCGACGCCCGTAACGGCGTGGTCGAGCAGACCCGCCGGCACGCGGCGATCGCGGCTCTGCTGCGCGTGCCGCACGTGGTCCTCGCGGTCAACAAGATGGACCTCGTCGGGTACGAGGAGGCGGTGTTCGCGGCGATCGCCGAGGAGTTCACGGCGTACGCGACCGAGCTGGGCGTCCCCGAGGTCACCGCGATCCCGATCTCGGCGCTCGCCGGTGACAACGTGGTGGAGCCGTCCGCGAACATGGACTGGTACGGCGGCCCGACCGTGCTGGAGCACCTGGAGACCGTCCCGGTCAGCCACGACCTGGCGCACTGCCACGCCCGGCTGCCCGTGCAGTACGTGATCCGGCCGCAGACCGCCGAGCACCCGGACTACCGGGGCTACGCGGGCCAGATCGCGGCCGGTACGTTCCGTGTCGGCGACCCGGTCACGGTCCTGCCGTCCGGTCGTACGACGACGATCTCCGGCATCGATCTGCTCGGCAGGCCGGTCGACGTGGCCTGGACGACGCAGTCGGTGACGGTGCTGCTCGCGGACGACATCGACGTCTCGCGCGGCGATCTGATCGTGCCGACGAAGGACGCGCCGGCCACCACCCAGGACGTGGAGGCCACCGTCTGCCATGTCGCCGACGAGCCGCTGACCGTCGGACACCGGGTGCTGCTCAAGCACGGCACCCGCACGGTCAAGGCGATCGTGAAGGACATCCCGTCCCGGCTGACGCTGGACGACCTGTCCCTGCACCCGCACCCGGGACAGCTCGTCGCCAACGACATCGGCCGGGTGAAGATCCGTACCGCCGAGCCGCTGCCGCTCGACTCCTACGCCGACTCGCGCCGCACGGGCTCCTTCATCCTGATCGACCCGAGCGACGGCACCACGCTGACCGCGGGCATGGTCGGCGAGTCGTTCGCCGCACCCGAGCCCGTCACGGACGAGGCCGACGACGACGGCTGGGACTTCTGACCATGACGACGACCGATGTCTACTCGACGTTCGCGAAGGAGGGCGGCCGCATCGGCAGCGGCGCTCTCGGCAGCGGGCAGGGCGGGGTCGCGCGATGTGTGTGCTGACGTACGCGCACCGCTTGCGCGCCCTCACCCCCCACCGCCGTAGACGCAGACCTGCCGATCTCCCGGCCACGGCCTGAGAGACCGTGACCGCCGGGCCAACGAGAGGAACACCTCCCGTGCCTGCCAACCGCTCGACATTCCTCCGCCGCGGTATAGCCGCGCTCGCCGCACTCCCCCTCCTCACGCTCGCCGCCTGCGGTTACGGGTCCCAGGCCAAGAACGACGACACCGCCAAGGTGGCCGCCGGGGCCAAGAAGACCGACGGCCTGGACGCCGTCAGGATCGGATACTTCGGGAACCTGACCCACGGCACCGCGCTCGTCGGCCGTCAGAAGGGCTACTTCCAGAAGGAACTGGGCGCCACGAAGGCCTCGTACGCCACCTTCAACGCCGGCCCGTCCGAGATCGAGGCCCTCAACTCCGGCTCCATCGACATCGGCTGGATCGGCCCGTCCCCGGCGATCAACGGCTACACCAAGTCGAACGGCACCGGTCTGAAGATCATCGGCGGTTCGGCCTCCGGCGGGGTGAAGCTGGTGGTGAACCCGAAGAAGATCAAGTCCCTGCAGGACGTCAAGGGCAAGAAGATCGCCACCCCGCAGCTCGGCAACACGCAGGACGTGGCGTTCCTCAACTGGATCGCCGGCCAGGGCTGGAACGTCGACGCGCAGAGCGGCAAGGGCGATGTGACGGTCGTCCGCACCGACAACAAGACCACCCCGGATGCCTACGCGTCCGGTTCCGTCGACGGCGCCTGGGTGCCGGAGCCGACCGCGTCCAAGCTGGTCGCCAAGGGCGGCAAGGTGCTGCTGGACGAGGCGTCGCTGTGGCCGGACAAGAAGTTCGTGATCACCAACATCATCGTGCGGCAGGCCTTCCTGAAGCAGCACCCGAAGGCCGTCGAGGCGGTCCTGCGGGCCTCGGTCGAGACCAACAAGTGGATCAACGCCAACCCGGACCAGGCCAAGGCGGCCGCGAACAAGCAGCTGACGGACGACTCCGGCAAGGGCCTGCCGGCGAACGTCCTGGACCCGGCCTGGAAGTCCATCCAGTTCACCGACGACCCGCTGGCCGCCACCCTCGACACCGAGGCGCAGCACGCGGTCAAGGCCGGCCTGCTGGACAAGCCGAACCTCAAGGGCATCTACGACCTGACGATCCTCAACAAGGTCCTCAAGGCCGAGGGCGAGAGCACGGTCAGCGACGCCGGTCTCGGCAGCAGCTGACGTAAGAACCCGACGAGTTCCCAGGAGGTGACGACCATGGCCACGACTCTCGCCAAGGCCGACGAGTCGGTCGACTACGCGGCACGCCTCGAGCATGTCTCGAAGTCCTTCGCGACACCCGGGGGGCAGCAGCTCGTCCTGGACGACATCAGCATCGATGTCGCCCCCGGCGAGTTCGTCACCCTCCTGGGTGCCTCGGGCTGCGGCAAGTCCACGCTGCTGAACCTGGTGGCCGGCCTGGACCGGCCGACCGCCGGCTCCATCACGACGGACGGCCGCCCGGCCCTGATGTTCCAGGAACACGCCCTCTTCCCGTGGCTGACCGCGGGCAAGAACATCGAACTGGCCCTGAAACTGCGGGGAGTCGCGAAGTCCGAGCGGCGCGGCAAGGCCGAGGAGCTGCTCGAACTGGTCCGGCTGCGGGGCGCCCACGGCAAGCGCGTCCACGAGCTGTCGGGCGGTATGCGCCAGCGCGTGGCGATGGCCCGCGCGCTGGCCCAGGAGAGCAATCTGCTGCTGATGGACGAGCCGTTCGCGGCGCTGGACGCGATCACGCGGGACGTGCTGCACGACGAGCTGACGCGCATCTGGGCGGAGACCGGCCTCTCGGTGCTGTTCGTCACGCACAACGTGCGCGAGGCGGTGCGGCTCGCGCAGCGCGTCGTCCTGCTGTCGTCCCGGCCGGGCCGGATCGCGCGCGAATGGCAGGTCGGCATCCCGCAGCCGCGTCGCATCGAGGACGCCCCGGTGGCGGAACTGTCCCTCGAAATCACCGAAGTACTGCGTGGGGAGATCCGCCGTCATGGCCAGCACTGAGACGAACACCCGCGCGGACGCGGGAAGCATCGAGGCGGGCCTGGACGCTCTGGAGACGGGTGTCGTCGGCCGTACGCCCTTCCGGCAGACGTTCACCAACAAGATCCTGCCGCCCATCGTCGCGATCGCGGTGGTCCTGGCGGTCTGGTCGCTGCTCTATCCGGTCGTCGGCAACCCGAGCAAGCTGCCGTCACCGGCGGCTGTGGGCAGCGCCTTCAAGGAAGCCTGGCTGCAGGGCACGCTGCTCGGCTACATCTGGACCAGTGTCTCGCGCGGTCTGCTGGGCTTCTTCTTCGCGCTGCTCATCGGCACCCCGCTGGGTCTGCTGGTGGCCCGGGTGAAGTTCGTGCGCGCGGCCATCGGCCCGATCCTGTCCGGTCTGCAGTCGCTGCCGTCGGTGGCGTGGGTGCCGCCGGCCGTGATCTGGCTGGGCCTGAACAACTCGATGATGTACGCGGTGATCCTGCTCGGCGCGGTCCCCTCCATCGCCAACGGCCTCGTGTCCGGCGTGGACCAGGTGCCGCCGCTGTTCCTGCGCGCGGGCCGCACCCTCGGCGCGACGGGCGTCAAGGGCATCCGGCATGTCGTGCTGCCGGCCGCGATGCCCGGCTATGTGGCGGGACTCAAGCAGGGCTGGGCGTTCTCCTGGCGCTCGCTGATGGCCGCGGAGATCATCGCCCAGTTCCCCGACCTGGGCGTGGGCCTCGGCCAGCTGCTGGAGAACGGCCGTACCGCCAGCGACATGGCCATGGTGTTCGAGGCCATCCTGCTCATCCTGTTCGTCGGCATCGCCATCGACCTGCTGATCTTCAGCCCGCTGGAGCGGTGGGTGCTGCGCAGCCGCGGCCTGCTGGTGAAGGGCTGAGGCACCCATGCACCGTCCGGCCCGCCCCGTCCTCGTGGTCATCGCCCACGGCAGCCGTGACCCACGGCACGCTGCGACCGTGCACGCCCTGGTGGAGCGGGTACGGTCGCAGCGGCCGGGGCTGCGGGTGGAGACCGGATTCCTGGACTTCAACGTCCCCTCCGTGCACGGTGTGTTGGAGTCGCTCGCGGCGGAGGGCGTGCGGGACGTCGTCGCCCTGCCGCTGCTGCTGACCCGCGCCTTCCACGCCAAGGCCGACATCCCCGCCGTGCTGCGGGAGGCGCCGGCGCGGCTGCGGATCCGGCAGACGGACGTGCTCGGGCCGTCCCCGCTGCTGCTGTCGGCGCTGGAACGGCGGTTGTACGAGGCGGGGTTGACGCCCGCCGACAAGTCCTCGACCGGGGTCGTGCTGGCCTCGGCGGGGTCCTCCGACCCGGAGGCGATCGCAGTGATCGCCGACATCGCGCGGGAGTGGTGGCACACCGGTTGGTGCGCCGTGCGACCTGCGTTCGCCTCCGCATCCCTGCCTCGCACCGAGGACGCCGTGGCCGAGCTGCGTGCCCTCGGCTGCGAGCGGGTCGCCGTCGCACCGTACGTCCTGGCCCCCGGCTTCCTCCCGGACCGCATCGCTCGGGGGGCGGCCGGGGCGGACGTACTGGCGGACGTGCTCGGGCCGGCGCCCGAGGTGGCACGCGTGGTGGTCGAACGTTATGCCGAGGCGGCCGAGTCGCTTCCGGTCGCTGTCGGCGCCTGATTCCGCCGCGCGGCGCACCCCGAGCACATGGGGAATGCGCCGCTCACAGGTCGAAGGCGTGCATCAGTTGCCGGGTGCAGTTGAGGCTGCCGGTGCCGGCGCTCGCCACGATGGCGACCGCCTCCAGCGCGGTGCGGATCCGGCCCCGGTTGGGCGGCAGCCCGTCGTCGGCGGACTCCGCCAGGGCGTCCAGGATGACCTGGCCGTGCCCGATGAGCCCTGGGTATTCGGCGCGCAGTGCCTCGGTGAGCCGGCCCGCGAAGAGCGTGAGGGTCTCCAGGTCCGGTGTGCCCTGGCCGTGACCGAAGGGCCCGTGGTCACCGTAGTTGTAGGTGGTCATGTCCTGTCCTTGCTTCGGGCTCGAAAGAGCCTTGGGGGGAGCTGAGTTGGGGTTCAGGGACCGCGCTGACGTTACCGACGTCGCAGGGGTGCGTGAGATGTCGTTCTGCGCGACCGCGGGCCGCTTCGGGGCAGACGAGGGCCCGGGCAGTGACGATGGCGGGAAGTGGGCCGAAAATCGCCACCCATCTGGGTGATCGGGGTCCGTTGACCAGGCCCCGGATACCGGTCACGCACGGGTGCCCGGCGCGGGCCATGAGGCCGGTGCCGGGGCTTGGGCGGCAGGCCGTGCACCAGCGAAGCGGAGGCGCGCCGGGCCGGGTGCCGGGCACCGCGTCCGCGCGGTGTGGTGGCACCGCCGATAACGCCCTGCCCGTGTTGCCCGTCACACTCATCCGCCGCCCCCTCTCCGGCCGTCCACGCGCTTCACCCTAGGGACGCTCCCCAGGGTTTGTCGCGGAGTTCGGTGACCGCTGGCCTCGGGGGCCGGAGGCGTGATAGAGGGGGCCGCCGGGTCCGGCGCTCCCCTGTGGCGTCGGGCCGCGACGGCTCTTCGTTCTGCGCCGGTCGCGGCCGGTGTGTCACCCGATCCGCGAACGCGGGGTGTGTGAGGGGCGTTTATCAGCCAGTGGGCTTCCTGGTCAGTCGAAGCGGAGGGCGCCGGTGCGGGTGCGCTTGAGCTCGAAGAGGTCGGGGTGACGGGCCAGTACCCGGAAGCTGTCGAAGAGTTCGGCCGCCTCGGCGCCGCGCGGAATGGCGCGCAGCACGGGTCCGAACCACACCGTGCCGTCGACATGGATGGTCGGCGTGCCCACATAGCCGCCCGACTCCGGCTCGGCGCCGGCCTCGTGGCTGCGGCGCACCGCGTCGTCGTACGACGGGTCGTGGGCGGCGGCCGACAGGTCGGCGGGCAGCCCGAGTTCGGCGAGCGACTCGGCGATCACCTGGTCGAAGTCCTTGATCCCGCGTTCGTGGATCCGGGTGCCGAACGCGGTGTAGAGGTCGCGCAGCACCGACTCGCCGTCCCGTTCGGCGGCGGCCACGGCGACCCGCACCGGGCCGATCGAGCGGTCCACCAAGTCCCGGTACCAGTCGGGGAGTTCATTGCCATCGTTGTGCAGATAGAGGCTCATCGCGCGGAACCGGAGGTCGAGCGGGCGCAGCCGCTCGACCTCCAGCAGCCAGCGGGAGGTGATCCAGGCGAAGGGGCAGGCCGGGTCGAAGAAGAAGTCGACACGGGTCGGGGCGGACTCGGCGGCGGTGTCGCGATACGTCATGACAGCAACGCTAGTCGCACAGTGGCTCAGTGTCCCGACCCAATCCCCTGTCGGATCAGTGGTCCACTTTGCCAGGCCCGCCCGTTCCCGTCTGCGCCGGGTCCACGACCGCGATCTCCGTACCGCGCAGGCGTTCCGGCTCCGCGACGACGTCGATCCGGGTGATCCGGCCGTCGGTGCCGAAGGCGAAGGCCAGCACCAGGCGCGGCCGCCCGTATGGCGCCATGACCAGGCCGAACTCGCCGTCCAGCAGGGCGAGTCCGGTGACCTGGGCGCGGGCCATGGCCGCCATGGCGCCCCGGGCGACGGGCTCGGCGCCCCGTACGGTGATCGGTGCGGGCGTGGGCACGACCAGTGCGTCGGCGTGCAGCACCACGTCCGGGTCGAGCAGGGCGACCAGGGCCGTGAAGTCGCCGCCACGGGTGGCGGCCAGGAACGCCTCGACGGCCCGGCGCCTGCGTACGGCGTCGGCGGCGGGCGCGGGCGTCCGGCCCTGGACGCGGCGGCGGGCCCGGCTGGCCAGCTGCCGGGTGGCGGCCGGGGTCCGCTCGACCAGCGGGGCGATCTCCTCGAACGGCACGGCGAACATGTCGTGCAGCACGAACGCGACCCGCTCGGCCGGGCTCAGGGTGTCGAGGACGACCAGCAGCGCGACCCCGACCTCGTCGGCCAGCAGCGCCTCCCGGGCGGGGTCGCCTGCCTCGGCGGAGAACGCCGGTGTGTCATGGACTGTGTCCCGGGCGTCCCGGTCGTCCCGGGCGTTCCGGGCGTCCTGGGCGTCGAGGAATTCCTCGCGCCGGTTGCGGCGGGCCCGCAGCAGGTTGAGGCAGACCCGGGTCACCACTGTGGTCAGCCAGCCGGTGAGGTTCCGTACCTCGTCGAGGTCGGCCTCCCGGGCCCGCAGCCAGGCCTCCTGGAGAGCGTCGTCGGCTTCCGTGGCCGAGCCGAGCAACCGGTGGGCCACGGCGGTCAGATGCGACCGGTCCGCCTCGAACCGCGCCGCGAGCCGCCGCCCGGCGTCCTCCGTGAAGTCGTCCACCGTTCCCCGTCCTCTCGCCGCAGTACCCGCACGCACCGCGCGCCCCGGCACGAGCGGCTCGCGCATGTACCGGGGCCCACGAAACGCCGAACCGGCCGGAAGATCAACCGGCATTCGCCGTCACTCGCCGTCGGCCGACGTCGAGCGGCGCTCGATCGGCGGAGGCGAGGGCCCGTTCGTCAATGAGCGGCTGCCACCGCCTCTTTCGCCAGGCGTTCCAGTTCCGCGACCGGCAGCGACCCGGCGGCCCGGCGCTCTCGTGCGAACCGGTTGGCGAGCCGCTGGAGCAGTTCGTTCAGCGGGGTCGGTACGCCGTGCAGCCGGCCGAGGAGGACGATCTCCCCGTTGAGGTAGTCGGCCTCGATGGTGCCGGTGCCCCGGGCGAGCGACTGCCAGGAGGAACCACCGCCGCCCGGGGCCCCGTCCAGCGGCACCAGGGTGACCTTGTCGCCACGGGCCGCGCGCTGTTCCTCGGCGCTCGCGTGGGCGATACCGGCCGCGTCGAGCACCGCCTCTCCTTCGGCCCGCACGCGCGCGAGCAGGGCGTGCGCCGCCTCGTCGGCGGCGGGCCCGCACACCGCTTCGAAGGCGGCGCCGAGGTTCCAGAGCAGCTTGGCGTACTGCCAGCGGTCGATGTCCGGCACGACCGGCGCCTCGAAGTGGGCGGCCTCCAGGTCGGCGGCGATCCGGCGGGCGGTGTCGCCGGTGCCGTGCGGCATGCGGCCGAGGTGCAGGATGCCGGTGAGCGGGGTGCCGGCGGCGGAGACGACGCCGGGCTCCACGAAGGTCGAGGGCAGCCAGACACAGACGCCGTACACCTGCCGGAAGCGGCGCAGCGCCAGCCGGCCGCTCTCCACACCGTTCTGCAGGCACACGAGCGGCAGCCGCTCGGCGGCCGTGCCGCCGCCCGCGACGGGCACCTCGGCCCAGGTCTCCAGGGCGGCCACGGTGTCCTGCGTCTTCACGGCGAGGACGAGGACGTCGTCGGCGCGCAGTTCGCCGAGCGGGCCGGGCCCGTCGACGGCGGGCAGCCGGTACGTCAACTCCCCTTCCGGCACCCGCAGTCGCAGCCCGTGCTCCCCCAGTGCCGCCAGATGCCGGCCGCGTGCCACGAGGACGACCTCGCGCCCGGCCTGGGCCAGCCGCCCGCCGACGGTCCCGCCGACCGCTCCGGCCCCGATGATGATGTAGCGCATGGACCAGAGCCTCGCACACGCGTACGCGCCCCTGCTCACCAATATCCACTATGCGGAACCGCTATGGGGAACCGCACCGTCTGCGCGCCGGACCGCGGCAGGCGGTGCCTCGCGAGATCCTCGTGCGCCCGGCCTTCCTCGGGCCGCGGTCGGTCACGCTCCCGGAGCCGTCAGCTCGACCAGCTTGACCACGGTGTTCCAGTTACGGCTCGTGGCGATCAGGCCCTTGGTCAGGCGTGGACGGGACAGCGCCTCGGCGAGCTTGGAGCGGCCCAGGCCGTCCGGGGCGTAGAGGTAGAGACAGCGGTCGCCGAGCCGGAACTCCTCGGGGAGATGGGCGGCTTGGTCGATGTCCGCGTAGCGGTCCGGGGTGACGGGTGCGGAGAAGTACGTGACGTGCAGCTGCTTGGGCTCCAGGTCGGCGGCCGGGAACGGGCAGGCCCCGGCAACCGCCTTCATGTAGGCGTGGTCGCGCACAAGCACGTCGACACGGAAGCCGAAGCGCTCCTCGATCGCCCGGGTCAGCTCCGCCGCCAGCGACTCCTCGTCGCCGTGCCCGGCGGTGAAGACGGCCTGCCCGCTCTGCAGATAGGTCCGTACGCCGGTATGGCCGAGGCCGGTGAGCAGGGCACGGAGGTCGGCCATGGGCAGCTTCTTGCTGCCGCCGACGTTGATCCCGCGCAACAGCGCCGCGTAGGTCGTCATCGAGCCACCCTAGAACGGCCGTCGTGCCCCGTGGGGGCGGGCACGACGGCCTGGCCCGCGTAGACGGGACTGCGCGAAACTCTCGCCGATGGGCGGGCACCGGATCAACCTCTTCACGCACCTGTGACTTGTTCAACAAGTCTTCGTAATCACAAACCGCCGCGCCGGCGGCAGAACGGACAACCCATGTCCTCACGTCGCGACGCCGGGTGCGCGAACCCCGAGACGTGTCCCCGAGAAGTGCGGATAGGTGTAAGGGGCCGTCGTCCTCCCCAGTGGTGACCGGCGAGCAGGTGAGTTCACCGGGCAGCACGACGAGACGCGTTTATCCGGCTCATACGGTCGTACCGGAGCAGGCGCAGACGTGGCGGCAGGGGGCCGCCACCGCACACAGGGGGAAGATCCGCGATGGGAAACAGGGACGTGCGGGTGCGGGGGCTGGCGGCCCGCGCCGGCGGCTGGAGCGCCCGGCACCGCTGGGCGGCCGTCGGCATATGGGTGCTGTTCGTCGTGCTGGCGATGGGACTCGGGTCGGCGGCGGGCCGGGTCGATGTGGACGAGGGCAACCAGCTCAAGGGCGAGACGCACACCGCCGCCCAGATCATCGACGACGCGGGGATCAAGCAGCCGGCCGGCGAGACTGTCCTGATCCAGTCCGAGGACACCACCGTGACGGCGACCGGGTCCGAGTTCCGGGCCGCCGTCGCCGACGTGGTGAAGGCCGTCGAGGGCACCGGGAAGGTCACGGCCGTGACCTCGCCGTACGACACGCACACGATCTCCCGGGACGGCCGCAGCGCGCTGGTGCAGTTCGACATGCGCGGTGACGCGAAGACGGCCGTCGACCGGGTCGAGCCGGTGCTGAACGCCGTCGCCGGGGTGCAGAAGGCGCACGGCTCGCTGCGGATCGAGGAGATCGGCGGCGCCAGCATGCAGAAGCAGTACAAGGACGCCTTCGGGGACGACTTCCAGCAGGCCGAGTACTCGGCGGTGCCGGTGGCGCTCGGCATCCTGCTGATCGCCTTCGGGGCGCTGGTGGCGGCGCTGCTGCCGGTGGCCCTCGCGATCACCGCGATCATGGCGACGATGGGCCTGATGGGCCTCGTCAGCCATCTGCAGCCGATGAGCGACACCGCCAACTCCGTGATGCTGCTGGTCGGTATGGCCGTCGGCGTCGACTACTGCCTGTTCTATCTGCGCCGCGAGCGCGAGGAGCGGCTGGCCGGGCGGGACGCGGGCACCGCGCTGCGGATCGCCGCCGCCACCAGCGGCCGGGCGATCATCGTCTCCGGTGTCACGGTGTGCGTGGCGATGGCGGGCATGCTCTTCACCGGGCTCGCCGAGTTCGAGGCGATGGGCCTGGCCTCGCTGATGGTGGTCGCGGTCGCCATGGTCGGGTCGGTCACGGTCCTGCCCGCATTGCTCTCGCTGCTCGGCGAGCGCGTCGAGAAGGGGCGGATCCCGTTCCTGAGCCGCAGGCGCGGGAAGCGGGCCGCGGACGAGGGCAGCCGGTTCTGGACGGCTGTGCTGCGGGTGGTGCTGGCGCGGCCGCTGGTCTCCGTCGCCGTCGCGGCCGGTGTACTGCTGGCGATCGCGGCGCCCGCGCTCGGCATGAAGACCCAGCAGCTCACCCTGGACCAGGAGTTCGGGAAGTCGCTGCCGATCGTGCAGACCTACGACCGGGTCAACGAGGCCTTCCCGGGCGGCAGCGAGCCGGCCCAGGTCGTCGTCAAGGCCAAGGACATCAACGCCCCCCAAGTGCGGCAGGCGCTGGCCGACTTCAAGCGACAGGCGATCGCGTCGGGTGCCTCACGCGGCCCGGTCGACATCCGGCTGCACGCAGGGCAGAACGTCGCGCTGGTCTCCGTGCCGCTGGTCGGCGGCTCCGACATGGACCGGGCGGTCAAGAGCCTGGACAAGCTGCGTGACGAGGTCCGGCCCGCCACGCTCGGCAAGGTCGACGGCCTGCAAGCGCCGATCACCGGACAGGTGGCCGGCAACCACGACTTCAACGACCAGCTGCTCGGCTCCGTCGTCCCGGTCTTCGCGTTCGTGGTCGTCTTCGCCTTCCTGCTGATGCTGCTGTCGTTCCGCTCGCTGACCGTCGCGGTCACGTCGATCGTGCTCAACCTGCTGTCGGTGGGCGCCGCGTACGGAATCCTCGTCGCCGTCTTCCAGCACGGCTGGGGTGCCTCGCTGGTGGGCGCGGCGGGCGTCGGCGCGATCGTGACCTGGCTGCCGCTGTTCCTCTTCGTGATCCTGTTCGGGCTGTCGATGGACTACCACGTGTTCGTCGTCTCCCGGATCCGCGAGGCCCGGATGCGCGGCCGCACCACCACGGAAGCGATCCGGCACGGCGTTGTCACCACGGCCGGCGTCGTCACCAGCGCCGCGGTCATCATGGTCGCCGTGTTCGCGATCTTCGGCACGCTGTCGATGCAGTCCATGAAGCAGATGGGCGTGGGCCTGGCCGCGGCGGTCCTCATCGACGCGACGGTCATCCGCGGGGTACTGCTGCCGGCCGTGATGGCGCTGCTCGGCGAGCGCAACTGGTACCTGCCGAAGTGGCTGCACCGCCTCCCCGACCTCACCCACGACGAGTCGCCGGAACCGGCTGCCGCCGCGCAGCCCGCGCACGAGGAGGGTGAGCGGCTGCCCGTCTGATCCCGCACGGCACGCCAACCGGGGCCCGTCGCCACGTGGATGTCGACGGGCCCTCACGCATTCCTCTGTTTGCTAAATTTCCTCTATTTCCTTACGCCTCCCGGCAGTTCGGCCTCGATGAGGTCGGCGGCTCGGCTGGTGCCTCCTTCCTGGGCCATCTGCGCCTGAACCTCCTTCAGACGGCGGGCCACCTCCGGGTCGTCCACCAGGGCGAGCGCGGCCTCGCGGAGGCGGTCGGCGGTGGCCTCCTCGGTGTCCAGCCGGCGGGCGACGCCGAGGGACTGGAGCACGTCGGCGTTGCCGAACTGGTCGGCGGCCTGCGGTACGGCGATCATCGGGGTGGCGGTGGCCAGACCCTCCTGGCTGCCACCGGCACCCGCGTGGGTGACGAACAGGTCGGCCTGCCGGAGGATCGCCAACTGCGGTACCCAGCTGTGCACTTCGACGTTGCCGGGTACGTCGCCCAGCTCGGCCGGGTCGACATGCCGGCCGGCCTGGAGGACCAGGTGCCAGCCCGGCAGGTCGGCGAAGGCTCGGACGCACTCGCGGTAGAACGCCGGCTGCTTGGTGAACGCCGAGCCCAGGGACACCAGCGCGACCTTCTCGGCGCCGGCGGGCCGCTGCCAGTCGCCCTGGTCGGCGCGGTCGCCCTGGCAGGCGCCGACGAAGGTGTGGACACGCTCGTCGACCCGGTCGGCGTGCGGCTGCAGGGCCTTCGGGATGAGCACGATGGAGCGGGCCGGGCGGCCGGCGAACCGGTCGGGGTGCTGAGTGATCCCGTTCTCCGCCAGCCACGCCTCGAACCGGGCGTAGTACGCCTGTCCACGCGCGGTCTTCCTCGGCTCCGACCACATCGGCTCGGCCACCTCCTCCTCGTATCCCTCCCAGGCGACGAGGTTCGGCGAGAGGGAGACCGCCGGGACGCCCCAGCGGTGGGCGAGGACGCGGGCCGGATAGGAGGCGATGTCGTGCAGCACGAGGTCGGGCTCGTCGCCCGCGTAGGCCTCGATGAGCTGCGGGAGCGCCTGGATCGCGTCGGCCAGGAACGGCTCCACATTGTCGAGCAAGGTGGTCCCCCAGGCCTCCGGGTCGGCGTCGGGTCCGGGCAGTGTGGAGGTGTACGGCACGGGCTGGACCCCGGTGGCGGCCACCTTCTCGGCGAACGTCGGCGGGATGGCGTACGTGACCCGGTGCCCCCGGGCGACGAGTTCACGGATCACCTCCAGGCTGGGGTTCACATGGCCGTGCGCGGCGATGGAGAACATGGCGATATGGGCGGGAGCGGTCATGACTGAAACTCTAGGCGAGACGAGACGTCTCGTTCAAAGTGTTTTCCCCCGTCCGGTGGCGGGACGGGGGCGGGCCCAGTACCACGGAAGACGGAGTCCGCCCGGCAGAGCGGAGGCCGCCCGGCAGAAAGGGATGTTTCGCCGTGGAGACACGTATCGACGAGATCGCGGAGGGCATCCACCGCATCTCGACCCACGTACCGGACATCGCCCCGCCCGCGGGGTTCACGTTCAACCAGTTCCTCGTCGCGGCCGAGGAGCCGCTGCTCTTCCACACCGGGATGAAGGCGCTGTTCCCGGCGGTGACCGAGGCGATCGCCCGGGTCGTGCCGGTGGAACGACTGCGCTGGATCACCTTCGGGCATGTCGAGGCCGACGAGTGCGGCGCGGTGAACGAGTTCCTCACCGCCGCCCCGCACGCCGAGGTCGCCCACAACACGCTCGGCTGTCTGGTGTCCCTCAACGACCAGCTGATCCGGCCGCCCCGGCCGATGGACGACGGCGAGACGCTGGACCTCGGCGGCAGCCTGGTGCGCCGGGTCGTGCGCAACATCAACACCCCGCATGTACCGCACAACTGGGAGGCCCGGCTGCTCTACGAGGAGACCACCCGCACCCTGTTCTGCGGCGACCTCTTCACTCATCTGGGCAACGGTCCCGCGATCACCGGTGACGACCTGGTCGAACCCGCTCTGCGGGCAGAGGAGTTGTTCCGCCAGACCTCCTGCCTCACCGCGCTGACGACCACGCTGCGTGCCCTGGCCGAGGTGCGCCCCGCCCGCCTCGCGGTGATGCACGGCTCGTCGTACGACGGTGACTGCGCGGCCGCGATGAACGACCT
The DNA here is from genome assembly GCF_000497445.1 of Streptomyces roseochromogenus subsp. oscitans DS 12.976. Classification (NCBI taxonomy): domain Bacteria; kingdom Bacillati; phylum Actinomycetota; class Actinomycetes; order Kitasatosporales; family Streptomycetaceae; genus Streptomyces; species Streptomyces roseochromogenus. The sequence goes on from NZ_CM002285.1 coordinate 2,047,858, forward strand.
CGCCGACGCCCTGGAGGAGCGGTTCGCACCGGAGCGGGACTTCGTGGGCCGGCCGAGCGTGCTGGAGGCTCCGCATCCGGGGCTGGACTGAGCCCCGGCGGCCTCGTGGAGTTCACGCGGGACGTTCTGCAGTCCGGCGAGCAGGGCGACCGCGGTCTGCGGCAGGCGGGCCCAGCGGGCGGCACGCCTGCTCCTGTTGGCATGCTCATGACCTGACGGCCGCCGATGCCTCGTCAAGGAACCGCCCACACCGCCCGACCTGGACGAATGCGAGACTGGCCGGGTACGGCACACGCACCACACCGGGACGGCACGGAGGCGGCACGATGGACGAGGCACGGGCACGGGACGTACTGGCCGCGGCGGGTGTGCTGCCGGGCCCGGCCCAAGACGCGGCTCTCCTCGCCCTCGGCGAGAACGCGGTGTTCGCCGCCGGTGATCTGGTGGTGAAGGTGGGCCGGGACGCCGAGCTGCTGCCGCGAGCCGGGCGCGAGCTGGACATCGCCGGGTGGCTGGCCGAGGCGGGCGTGCCGGCGGTACGGGCGGCCGAGCCGAAGCCGCGGCTTGTGCACGGGCACCCGGTGACGGTGTGGCACCGGTTGTCGGAGCCCATACGCCCCGCCGGACCGCGGGACCTGGCGGAGCTGCTGCGCATGGTGCACGCACTCCCCTCTCCTCCTTTCGCTTTGCCGCCCCGCGAGTTGCTGGGCGGCGTGGAGCGCTGGCTGCGGCTGGCGGGTGATGCGATCGACCCCGAGGACGCGGCGTACCTCCGCGCGCGCCGGGACGGTTTCGCGGCGGCCGCGGGCGCGCTGACGCCGCATCTGTCGCCGGGCCCGATCCATGGCGACGCACTGCCCCGCAACGTGCACATCGGGCCGGACGGGCCGGTCCTGGTCGACCTGGAGACCTTCTCCGCCGACCTGCGCGAGCACGACCTGGTGGTCATGGCTCTGTCCCGGGACCGGTACGGGCTGTCCGCCGAGGCGTACGGCTCCTTCACCGAGGCGTACGGGTGGGATGTGCGGGAGTGGGAGGGGTGCAGCGTGCTGCGCGGGGCCCGGGAGACGGCCAGCTGCGCCTGGGTGGCCCAGCATGCGCCGAGCAATCCGAAGGCGCGGGCGGAATTCCGGCGCCGGGTGGCGTCACTGCGGGACGGGGACGAGACGGTGCGGTGGTATCCGTTCTGAGGATGCTGTCCTGCCCCGGGCTTTCAGGCGTGCGGCGACTGCGGCTCCCCAGGGGCGCGGGGAACTGCGCGATCAGCCCACCACTCAGCCGCGGACGAAACGGCTAGGCAGGCTGGCTCTCGTTCTCGGTCAACTCCCGTAGGGGCCATGCCCCGTCCACCACCGCTCCCTCATCCCCCTTGCGGCGCAGGAACGCCTGGAAGTCCGCCGCCCACTCCGCGTACCACTCGATCTGCCGCTGGTGGAGTTCGACCGGACTCAGGGACGCGATCTTCGGGTGGCGGTCGGCTATCGCCGCCGCGAGGCACGCCGCGGCGAGGGCGTCGGCCGGGGCGGTGTGGGCCTCGTCGAGGGCTATGCCGTACTCGGCGCAGACCGCTTCCAGGTTCCTTTTGCCGCGGCGGTAGCGGTCGACCCAGCGGTCGATGGTGTACGGGTCGATGACCGGGGCGGGCGGGGCGCCGCCGAGGCGGTCGGAGAGGGACGGCAGGGCGTGCCGGCGCAGTTCGGCGGAGAGCAGGGTGAGGTCGAAGGCGGCGTTGTAGGCGACGACCGGGACGCCCGCCTTCCAGTACCCCACCAGGACGTCGGCGATGGCGTCGGCCACGCGGTCGGCGGGGTGGCCCTCGGCGGCCGCCCGCTCGTTGCTGATGCCGTGCACCGCCACCGCGTCGGCCGGGATCTCCACGCCCGGATCGGCCAGCCATTCCCTGCGGCCCATGGGTTCACCGGCCCTGACCTCGGTCACCGCGCTGGTGACGATGCGCGCCTCAAGCGGATCGGTCCCGGTCGTCTCCAGGTCGAAGCCGATCAGCAGTTCCTGGTGCCAGCCCATAGCGGCCCCCCTTCTCGGTGGTGCTTTCCCCCAGTGGCTTCCACCTTCGCACGCGGCACTGACAATCCGAGGATCGCATTCCGCTTGACACAACGGACAGTTCAGGACACCGGGCGCGAATCCGCCCATGCCAGCTCGAATTCCTCACGATATATCGGAAAAAGACCGGCTTCGACCACGTCATTCGACTTGACCAGCTTGCTGCCGTTGCGCAGCACCAGCACCGGCGACTCCATCCCGCGCGCCCCGCGCAGATAGGACTGCACCACGGCGATGCCGTCGGCGCCGTCGCCGTCCACCAGGTAGGCGGTGAAGCGCGGTGTCTCGTCGTAGACCTGGATCTCGAAGGCGCCCGGATCGCGCAGCCGGGAGCGGACCCGGCGCATGTGCAGGATGTTCATCTCGACGGATCGACTCAGTTCGCCCCGTTTCATCCCGAGTTCGCGCTCGCGGCGCTTGACCGAGCTGGAGGCCGGGTTGAGGAAGAGCAGCCGTACCCGGCAGCCGGACTCGGCGAGCCGGACCAGGCGGCGGCCGGAGAAGTTCTGCACCAGCAGGTTGAGGCCGATGCCGATGGCGTCGAGGCGGCGGGCGGAGCCGAAGATGTCCTCGGCCGGGAACTGGCGCATCAGCCGTACCCGGTCCGGGTGGACGGCGACGACGTCGGCGTACCGGTCGCCGACCAGGTCCTCGACCGCGTCCACGGGCAGCCGGCGCGCGGAGGGCACGTCACCGGCGGTGCCGAGCATCTCCAGCAGCCGGGCCGAGGCGCGCTCGGCCTGGCTCAGGACGGCCTCGGACAGCGCCCGGTTGCGGGAGACGACGTTACGGGTCACCTCCAGCTCGTCCAGGGCGAGTTCCAGGTCGCGGCGCTCGTCGAAGTACGGTTCGAAGCACGGCCAGTGCTGCACCATCAGCTCGCGCAGCTGGGGCAGGGTGAGGAAGCTGAGCACGTTGTCGTCGGCCGGGTCGAGCAGATAGCCCTTGCGGCGGCTGACCTCGCGTACCGCGACCGCGCGCTGCACCCATTCCTGACCGGCCGGGCCGGCCGCGGCGACCACCCAGTCGTCGCCGTGCACGGGTTCGTAGATGGGGCGCAGTACGGCGGCCACGACCGCGCGCAGCCGCTGTTCGACGAGGTTCAGCCAGATGTAGGCCCGGCCGGCCCGCTGGGCACGGGTGCGCACCTCGCGCCAGGCGTCGGCGTCCCAGTCCAGCTCCGGCCCGATGGATCCCGCGTCCATCGGCCTGGCCAGGGACACCGCGCCGGGCGGGACGTCTGCGGAGTTCCCCTCGTGACCCTCGTCACCAGGGGGCAGCTCCAGCCCTCCCGAGCCCACCCGTGCACCGCCTTCCGACTTCCGATCCCCGGGCCTTTCCCGTCTCAACGATCAAGGAAGGGTACTCCGCGAGGGGTCGGCGGTGCAGCCGGATGGACAGGTCGGTTTCTCAACTGTTTTGGTCAACTCCGCCATTCCCCATGGCCGTTCTGCCACGTCAGGTCACGCGGAGTGAGCGGATTCATAGCGGTGACGTCCCGCGGTGCGATGGCGAAGCCCTGCCAGTGCACCGGCATGGGCTGCCGGCCCTCGTCCCGCGTGATGTGGTGGAAGCCGACGTTCAGCCAGCTCACCGGGTGGGTCAGGGTCTGTCCGCCGACCCACTTGTCGACGGATGCCGGGTGCCCGCGACCGCACTCGGGGTTGTCGCCGGCGAACAGTTCGCACGGGTTGTACTCGGTGACGCAGAGGTCGTGCCGGGTGAATGCGCGGCCGAGGTACGCCGAGGTACGTGGTGGTGGGTCCGGGGACGGCCGGTCGCGCCGACGTTCATGGCGATGGTGCCGTCGTGCCGGAAGCGCCACTCGGTGATGTACTCGTACCATCCGACCTGGTTGACGGTGTAGACGAGGAAGTCCTTGCCCTCGGCCTGGTAGACCCTGCCGGTGCCGGCGTCGTGCATGCGGTAGGCGTGGCCGCGTGAACGGCGGGTCGTACACAGCCCGTTGCCGTTCGGGTGTGCCGGGTCCACGGCGTCGGGGACCTTGACGGTCTTGATGGTGCCGCCGGGGCCTTCGGCGGTCGACAGATTCATCAGCGACTGGGCGAAGTCCTCGCCGGTCACGTCGCCGTACCCCGTGGTGCTCGGGGAGTACGCGTTGCCCCACAGATCCGGCACCCGGCGGGTACGGCAGTCGCCGGATGCACTGGTCGGTGGGTAAGAGGGACGTAAGTCACGGGAGGTTCCGTCACTTTCGTGCAGACTCGGGGGCCAACGCGGCCCCGGGGCGGCGGCACACCTGGGAGAGTCATATCCATGCAGGTCTGGCCTGGACAGGCGTATCCGCTCGGCGCCACCTACGACGGCGCCGGAACCAACTTCGCGGTCTTCACGGAGGCCGCGGACCGAGTAGAGCTGTGTCTGCTGCACGACGACGGCTCGGAGACGGCCGTGGAACTGCGCGAGAGCGACGCTTTCGTACGGCACGCGTACGTGCCGGGCGTGATGCCGGGACAGCGGTACGGGTTCCGGGTGCACGGCCCGTACGACCCCGGGCGCGGGCAGCGCTGCAACTCCGCGAAGCTGCTCCTCGACCCGTACGCGAAGGCGATCAGCGGCTCGATCCGGTGGGGCGAGGAGGTGTACGGCTACCACTTCGGCGCCCCGGACAGCCGCAACGACCTGGACTCGGCGCCGCACACCATGGCCTCGGTGGTGATCAACCCGTACTTCGACTGGGCCGACGACCGGCCGCCGCGCACCGAGTACCACCACACGGTGATCTACGAGGCCCATGTCAAAGGCCTGACCATGCGTCACCCGGGGCTGCCGGAGGAGCTGCGCGGCACATACGCGGCCCTCGCGCATCCGGCGATCCTCGACCATCTCACGAAGCTCGGGGTGACGGCCCTGGAGCTGATGCCCGTGCACCAGTTCGTCAACGACCACCGGCTGGCCGACCTGCGCCTGAGCAACTACTGGGGCTACAACACCATCGGTTTCTTCGCCCCGCACAACGCGTACGCCTCCTGGGGCGACCGCGGACAGCAGGTGCTGGAGTTCAAATCGGCGGTCCGGGCGCTGCACGAGGCCGGGATCGAGGTCATCCTGGACGTCGTCTACAACCACACGGCCGAGGGCAACCATCTGGGCCCGACGCTGTCCTTCAAAGGCATCGACAACGCGCAGTACTACCGCCTCACCGACGACCGCCGCTACTACATGGACACCACGGGCACCGGGAACTCGCTGCTGATGCGGTCCCCGCACGTGCTCCAGATGATCATGGACTCGCTGCGTTACTGGGTCACCGAGATGCACGTCGACGGCTTCCGTTTCGACCTCGCGGCTACCCTGGCCCGGCAGTTCCACGAGGTGGACCGGCTGTCGTCGTTCTTCGACCTGGTGCAGCAGGACCCGGTGGTCTCCCAGGTGAAGCTGATCGCCGAGCCCTGGGACGTGGGCGAGGGCGGCTATCAGGTGGGCAACTTCCCGCCGCTGTGGACCGAGTGGAACGGCAAGTACCGGGACACGGTACGGGACCTGTGGCGGGGCGAGCCGCGGGCGCTGGCGGAGTTCGCCTCCCGGCTGACGGGGTCGTCGGATCTGTACCAGGACGACGGCCGACGCCCGCTGGCCTCGATCAACTTCGTCACCTGCCATGACGGCTTCACGCTGCGCGACCTCGTCTCGTACAACGACAAGCACAACGCCGCCAACGGCGAGGACAACCGGGACGGCGAGAGCCACAACCGGTCCTGGAACTGCGGGACCGAGGGCGAGAGCGACGACCCGGAGGTGCTGCGGCTGCGCGCCCGGCAGATGCGGAACTTCGTCGCCACGCTGATGCTGTCCCAGGGCGTGCCGATGATCAGCCACGGCGACGAGTTCGCCCGCACCCAGCGCGGCAACAACAACGCCTACTGCCAGGACAACGACATCTCGTGGGTGCGCTGGCCCGAGGACGACGCGGATCCGCGAGATCTGCTGGAGTTCACGCGCGCGATGGTGTGGCTGCGCCGGGACCATCCGGTCTTCCGCAGACGCCGTTTCTTCCACGGCCGCCCCGTGGAGGGCACCCACGACGAGCTTTCCGACATCGCCTGGTTCACCCCGGAGGGCGCGGAGATGACCCAGCGGGACTGGGACTCGGCGCGGGCATCCGCGCTGACGGTGTTCCTGAACGGCAACGCGATCTCCGAGCCCGGCCAGCGCGGGGAGCGCATCGCCGACGACTCGTTCCTGCTGATGTTCAACGCCTCGCCGGGGCCGCTGGACTTCCTGGTGCCGGTCGACCACGGCCGGCAGTGGCAGGTGGTCGTCGACACGGCCCAGCCGGAAGTGGTGCCGCCGGGGGCCGGCCCGAAGGTCGGGGCGGGTGACCGGATCACCTTGCCCGACCGCAGCCTGACGGTGCTGCAGCGGCCGGCGTAGCGGGGCGGCGGGTCCGGGGCCTGTCCGGCGGACCCTGTCGCGAACGCGGGGGCTGGCACGCCCTGCCCCACGCTCGAATACTCCCCCACCGCGGGGGCACCTCCATCGCCCCCGCTGACCTGTGCTGATGAGGCGCCGTCACTGTCCCACGGCCGGACCCGCCGGACCGGCCCTGGCCGGCGGCCCGGCCCGCCGACTCGTCCTGTACGCGCGCGTGGAGGGCGTTTTCACGCGGGCCCCGGTAGGTCGTCGGACGTGTCGTCAGGGCCAGGACGAAGGCGAGCGCGGCCGCCGTGCTCGCCGCCGCGAAGGCCGCCGCGGGGCCGTAGGAGCGGGGCAGCGGGGGCGTGCGGGACACGCGTGTGCGAGGGCGAGGGCGAGGGCTTGGCGTACGGCTGCGACGGGGGGTTGCTCGCGGGCGGGTGCGGCGGCGGGCTCCTTGCGCGGGGGTGCTACGGCGGGTTCCTCGCGGGCCAGGGTGTCGACGGGCTCCGCGCGGGCGGGTGTCAGCGGGCTCCGCGCGCATGGGGCCACGAGGCGGGCCGTGGGGTGCAGGGCGAAGGCGGTGCCGCAGAGGGCCACCAGGAGCGCCGCGCCGGCCATCGCGTAGGCCGGATGGGCGAGTACCGCCGCCGTCCCGACGAGCGCCGGACCTACGACGAACTACGTCTCGTCCAGGGTGCTCTCGAAGGAGAGCGCGGCGCCGACGGTCGCCTCGGGCGCGCCGGCGCGGCGAGCCAGGGCGACCAGCCGGGTGCGGGCCAGCGGTCCGACGAGCGGCACGGGGGCCCCCGCGGTGGCCCCCAGAAGGGCCAGGACAGGCGCAGGAAGGTCCGCGAACGCTCCGGTGACCAAGCAGGGCCACGCCGAGCGCGTTGGCGAGCGAGAAGGCCGTCACGACCGTCCGCTGCCCGTGCCGGTCGGCGAGCCGCCCCACGAGCGGCCCGCAGGCCACCTGACCGAGCGCGAGGGCCCCGCCGGTCAGCCCAGCGGCGGACAGGGAGCCGGAGGTCCGGGCGACGAGCAGCACACTGCCGAACTGGATGGTGGCCTTCGGCAGCCGCCCCAGGAACGACACGCACGGCAGCAGTGGGCCGGTCAGGCGGATCACCTGACGGCAGGTGTCCCGCGCCCGGCCGCGTTCAGGTCTCCCCGTTGTGCCCATCGCTCGACGCCAGGCACGCGTGCGTGGGTCCGTGCAGGGGCCGATGACACGAAAGACGGCGGGCTGGGTACGTAGGTTTCCATGACGTCTGCGCGACCCGGACCGGCGGTGCCCACGGCCACCTACCGGCTGCAGCTCCAGCCCGCGTTCCCGTTCGCCGCCGCGGCCGCGGCCGTACCGTACCTTGCGTCGCTCGGTGTCTCGCACCTGCACCTGTCCCCCGTCCTGGAGGCCGTGCCCGGCTCCACGCACGGCTACGACGTCGTGGACCATGCGCGCGTGCGCGAGGAACTGGGCGGCGAGGAGGGGCTGCGGTCGCTGGCGCGGACCGCGCGGGAGCACGGGATGGGCCTGGTGGCCGACCTCGTGCCGAACCACATGGCGATGGCGCCCCGGCACAACCGCGCCCTGTGGGAAGTACTGCGCGAGGGCCCCGGCTCGCCGTACGCACGCTGGTTCGACATCGACTGGGAGGCACAGGGCGGGCGGGTGCTGCTGCCGGTGCTCGGCGGTCCGGTCGGCTCACAGCTGGACCACCTCGTGGTCGACGGTGACGTGCTGCGCTACCACGACCACGCCTTCCCGCTGCGCGCGGGCACGGCGGAACTGCCGCTGCCGGAGCTGCTGGACGCCCAGTGGTACCGCCCGGTGTGGTGGCGGCTGGCCCGCACCGAGCTGAACTACCGGCGGTTCTTCAGCATCTCGGAGCTGATCGGGGTGCGCGTGGAGGATCCGGAGGTGTTCGACGCCACCCATGCCAAGATCCTCCAGTTGCTCTGCGAGGGGGTGCTCGACGGGCTGCGCGTCGACCATCCCGACGGGCTCGCCGACCCGGACGGCTACCTCGCGCGGCTGCACGAGGCGACCGGCGGACGCTGGACGGTGGTGGAGAAGATCCTCGCCGACGGCGAACGGCTGCCGGAGTCCTGGCCGGTCGCGGGCACCACCGGCTACGACGCCCTGCGCCAGGTCGACGGCCTGTTCACGGACCGGACGGGGGCGTACGAACTGGCGGGCCGGTACCGGGCGTTCGCGGCCCCGTCGGCGGACCGGGGCGGGAACTGGGACGCGACGGTACGGCGCGCCGCACACAAGGTGCTCACGCACGAGCTGGCCGCCGAGACCGACCGGCTCACCCGGGTCGCCACCCGCCTGTGCGCGTCCGCGCCGGACCTCGCGCTGCGCGACCGGGCTCCCTGGGCGCTGCGTACGGCCGTGGAGGAGCTGCTGGTCCGGATGCGGGTGTACCGGCCGTACGCCTCCGGTGATGCCGCCGCCGTCGTCACCGAGGAGGCCGCCGAGGAGGCCCGGCTCGCCTTCGTGGTGCCCGAGGAGGCGGCGGCCGTCGGCATCGTGCGCGGGCTGCTGGTCGAGCCGCCCGGTGACGGGTCGGCACCGGACCACGCCGACCGCGTGGAGTTCCGCACCCGGTTCGCGCAGACCGCGTCGGCGCTGCGCGCCAAGTCGGTGGAGGACACCGCGTTCTACCGGTATGTGCCGCTGCTGTCGGCGACCGAGGTCGGCGGCGATCCGGGCCGGCCGGGGGTGTCCCCGGAGGACTTCCACGCGTACTGCGCGCGCGTGCAGCGCGACTGGCCGGTCACCGGCACGGTGGTCTCCACGCACGACACCAAACGCAGTGCCGACGTCCGCGCCGCGCTGGCCGTGCTCACCGAATGCCCGGTCCGCTGGGCGGAGTTGCTGGCCGAGGTGGCCCGTTCCGAGGAGGATCTGGGCGGGCCGGACGGGCAGCTGGCCTGGGCGGCCTGGCAGACGGTGTTCGGGCTGGGGCCCGCCGAGGAGGGGCGGGTCCGGCAGGCGCTGCTGAAGCATGTGCGCGAGGCGGGCATGTACACCAGCTGGACGGAGCAGGAGCCACCGTACGAGGAGGCGGTTGCCGCGTTCGTCGCCGCCGGTCCGTGCGGGCCGCCGGGCGAGCGTGTGGCCGCGTTCCGCAAGGCACTGGAGCCCCACATCCGAGCCAACGTCCTCGGCACCGCCCTGGTCCATCTGACGATGCCGGGGGTGCCGGACCTGTACCAGGGCACAGAGGGCGAGTACCGGGCGCTGGTGGACCCGGACAACCGGCGGCCGGTCGCGTTCCCGCCCGAGGTGCCCGGTGAGAAGGACGCGCTGACGGCGGCGGCGCTGCGGCTGCGGGCCCGGCGCCCCGAGGCCTTCGGCACGGCCGCGTCCTACGACCCACTGGCGGCCGAGGGTCCGGCGGCCGGGCACTGTGTGGCGTTCGTGCGCTCCGGTGCGGTGGTCACGGCGGTGACCCGGCTGTCGCTGCGGCTCGCGGAGGCGGGCGGCTGGCACGAGACACGGCTGACGCTGCCACCGGGGCGGTGGGCGGATCTGCTCACCCGGGGGCGGGAGTTCACCGGCCACGCACGCGTGGCGGATCTTTTCGAGAGGCTGCCGGTGGTGCTGCTGGAGCGGGTTGGGGAGGGGATGTGAGGGGCGTGCGGGAGCAGCTCGGCCGGCACCGAGAGGTGAACGGGGTGCGGGGCTTGCGGGGGCGCGGAGGGCCGAGGAGCACTGAGAGGGCTCAGGGGACAGGCGTTGCGAGTGGCTCGGGCGGCTCGGCCCCCTCGTGTCCCGCACTTGGCCGGGCCCGCGTGGCGTGTCGCGCGGGAGGGGTCGACGGGGCGGGCCAGGTGGTGCGCAGGAGGTCCACGAAGGCCTCGGCCGCGCCGGTGGGCGGCACGCGCGCGTAGACGGCGAGGGGGCGCTTCCAGGCCGGGTCGGGGGTGAGGATCACACAGTCCTCGCCCACGGCCCCGCGCACGACGTCGGCCGACGCGGTGCTCACCCCGACCCCGGCGGCGGCCATGCGCACGGCCGTCGAGGTGTGCTCGGTCCACACGGCCGTCCGCGGCGTGAATCCGGCCTGCCCGCAGGCCCAGTCGAGGAAGCGCGCGCCGTGGACGACGGGTTCCAGCGCACAGCGGACCCAGGCCCGGTCGGCGAGTTCGGGCAGCGTCACAGTCGTACGGCCGGCGAGCGGGTCGTCGAACGGGACCACCAGGACGAGTTCCTCCTCGCCGACGGATACGACGGTGCCGGGCCGGCCGGTGGGCTCGGGGCCAAATGCGAGGTCGGCGGTGCCGCGCTGCACGGCGTCCTCCAGGGCTTCGGCGGTGGCGTACTCGTGCAGGCGCAGCAGGACCCGGGGATGGGCCGCACGCCAGCGGGCGAAGACGTCGGGCAGGACGCCCACGGCGAGGGAGTGCAGGGTGGCGACGTGCAGTTCGCCACCTTCGGCGCCGGCGTTGGCACGGGCCGCACGGCGGGCCTGTGCGGCGCTGCGGACGGCGAGTTCGGCGTGCGGCAGGAAGGCCCGCCCCATGGAGGTGAGGCGCACACCGCGGGGCATGCGCTCCAGCAGGGCGCCGCCGACCGATTTCTCCAGGGCCTTGATCTGGTGCGAGAGCGCGGGCTGCGTGACGTGCAGGGTCTCCGCCGCGCGCGTGAACGACGCCTCGTGGACGACCGTCACGAAATATTCCATTTGACGCAGACTCAACTCCACGCCCTCCCCCGCCACCCATAAACATCCTGCATGGCTTCCACAACAACATTGCCTTGGACTCATGGCAAGGGGCGGGCGGAGGGTGGAGACATGAGCACACGGACCACGAACACGACGGACGTCCTCGTCATCGGCGGCGGCACGGGCGGCTACAGCACCGCCCTGCGCGCCGCCGCTCTCGGTCTGGACGTCGTCCTCGTCGAACGCGACAAGGTCGGCGGAACCTGCCTGCACCGGGGCTGCATTCCGAGCAAGGCGATGCTGCACGCCGCCGAACTGGTCGACGGCATCGTGGAGGCGCGCGAGCGGTGGGGCGTGAAGGCCACGCTGGACTCGGTCGACTGGGCGGCGCTGGTGGCCACCCGGGACGACATCGTGGCGCGGAACCACAAGGGGGTCGAGGCGCATCTGGCGCACGCCGGCGTGCGGGTGGTGCGGGGCAGCGCTCGGCTGACGGGGAGGCAGACAGTGCGCGTTGAGGGCGTGCGTACGGATTCCGTGCCGGGCGCGCCGGATCTGCACGCGCCGGGCGCGCAC
>NZ_CM002285.1:2060059-2099147 GCF_000497445.1 Streptomyces roseochromogenus subsp. oscitans DS 12.976
AGCCCCGGCGCGCAGACCGACATCACGCCCGGCGCGCGGACCGAACCCGCGCCCGGCGTGCAGCTCGAATCCGCGCCCGGCGTGTACGACTTCACCGTGCGCTGTGGGATCGTCCTCGCGACCGGCTCGCACCCGCGCACGCTCCCGGGCCTCGCGCCGGACGGGCGCCGCGTGGTGACCAGTGACGACGCGCTGTTCGCGCCGGGGCTGCCGGCGTCCGTCCTGGTGCTGGGCGGGGGCGCGATCGGCGTGGAGTACGCCTCCTTCCACCGGTCCATGGGCGCGGAGGTCACCCTGGTCGAGGCCGCGGACCGGATCGTGCCGCTGGAGGACGCCGAGGTGAGCCGGCATCTGACGCGCGGTCTGAAGAAGCGCGGGATCGATGTCCAGGCGGGCGCGCGGCTACTGGACGCGGAGGTGCTGGAGAACGGCGTACGCGCGCGCCTGCGCACCGTGCGGGGCGAGACCCGCACGGTGGAGGCGGAGCGGCTGCTGGTGGCGGTCGGCAGGGCGCCGGTCACCGAGGGTCTCGGTCTTGTGGCGGCCGGTCTGACGACGGACGAGCGGGGGTTCGTCGTACCGGCCGACTGGAAGCGGCTGGAGACGGCCGTGCCGGGCATCCATGTCGTCGGCGACCTGCTGCCGCCGCCGTCACTGGGCCTGGCGCACGCCTCGTTCGCGGAGGGCCTGCTGGTCGCCGAGACGCTGGCGGGCCTGCCGTCGGCCCCGGTGGACTACGCGGCCGTGCCCCGGGTGACGTACTCCTCGCCGCAGACCGCCTCGGTGGGGCTGAGCGAGAGCGAGGCACGCGCGCGTGGGCGCGAGGTCGAGGTCAACACTATGCCGTTGACCGCCGTGGCCAAGGGGATGGTGCACGGCCAGGGCGGCATGGTGAAGGTCGTCGCGGAGGCCGGCGGCGGGCAGGTGCTCGGCGTGCACCTGGTCGGCCCGCACGTGTCCGAGATGATCGCCGAGAGCCAGCTGATCGTCGGCTGGGACGCCGAGCCCACGGACGTGGCCCGGCATGTGCACGCGCACCCCACGCTGTCGGAGGCGGTGGGTGAGGTGTTCCTGACCCTCGCGGGACGCGGCCTGCACCAGCAGTGAGCGCACGGCACGCACCGCTCGCGGCGCGCCCCCGCGCCTGTGTCCGGGCGCCCCCGGTAGCCTCCCCGCCGTATGCTTGACAGTTCACCCTTCGCGTGCGGGACTTGGAGGGCGAAGCCGGGCGGAACAAGTCGGGGGTGAGTCTTCTGCCGGAGCTGCGCTACCCCAGCGTTCCCGAACTGGTCGCCTCCGCACAGGCGTTGGCCGCTCAGGAACCCGGGCTGTGTTCGCTCAGGCAGGTGGGCGTCTCGCGCGGGGGAAGACCTCTGCACCTGCTGTCCGTGGGGCACGCCCGGCGGGCGGTGCTGGTGGTGGCCGGCGCCCACGCCAACGAGCCGACCGGGGGCTCCACCCTGCGGGTGCTGGCCGAACGCGTACTGGCCGAGCGGGAGTTGCGGATGGACACGTCCTGGCACTTCCTGCTGTGCGCCGATCCGGACGGCGCGAGCCTGCATGTGACGCCGGCGCCGCGCAGTCTGCTCGACTACCACCTCGGCTTCTACCGGCCGACGGGCGCGGAGCAGCCGGAGTGGTCGCCGTCCGTGCTGCCGCCGGACCGCCTGCCGCCCGAGACCCGGGCGCTGACCGGGCTGATCGACGAGCTGCGGCCCTACCTCCAGGTGACGTTGCACGGCACGGATCTCGGCGGCAGCTGGGTGCAGTTGACCAGGGATGTGCCGGGGCTCGCCGAGCCGTTCGCGAAGTCCGCCGCTCAGCTGCACATCCCGGTGGAGACGGGCGCCTCGGACGCGGCCGGCTGGCCGGCCTCCGGCCCCGGGGTGCATGTCATGCCCGGCCCGGAGACGGGCGCCGCCTACCCGAGCATGCCGGACGACGCACGGCACAGTACCTGGTACCACGCGCATCGCTACGGCGGTCTGACGGCCGTGGTGGAGGTGCCGATGTGGGCCAGCGACCTGGTGGACGATCCGGCGCCGCACCCGGCGCCGGCGGCGGCGATTCGGCGGCTGGCGCAGCGGCTGCTGCGGGACGCGCTGGAGGTGGAGGGGGTGCTCACCGACGCGCTGCCCCGCCTCGACGGCGTGGACGGTCCGCTGCTGCGGGCGGCGCGCTGGGCGCTGGAACTGATCCCGGGCCTGGCTGAGGACTGGACCCACACCGCGCCCGCGGGTACGACGATGGCGTACGTCGGAAGTGTGGACGCCTTCGGGCGGCGGCTGCCGTTGCGGGCGGCGGCGATGCTTCTGCGGGTGCTGCGGGAGACGGACGACCGGGCGGCGCCGCGCCTGGAGCGGCTCGTCGCCACCTGGTGCGACGCCTTCGCGGCGCGGTTCCGGGCCCGCTGGGTGCCGTTGGAGCACCAGGTGGAGCACCAGTCCCGCACGGTGCTGGTGGCGGCGCAGCAGGCCCGGGAGCGGATGGCCTGAAGCCTCCGCGCCGACCCTGCCGCGCCGCCCGCGTCGCATCACCCGTGCCGCGCCGCCCGCGTCACATCGTGCGTACCGCGCCGCCCGTGCCACTCCGCCCGGCGGCCGGAATCAGTGTTCCGTGGCGAACACCGCTCCCGTCTGTGCCTCCATCGTGCACTTGTTGGAGTAGGTCTTCTGGTAGTCGATCGGCTGGCCGTTCCACTGCCCGTGCGCGTGGACGGTGACGGGGGCGTAGATCATCTGGCAGAAGACCTCCTTCTTCTGCGGGATGCGCGCGATGTCGCCGTTCGCGGCCGCGAGTTCGCCGCAGGCCTCGGCCGCGCGCGCGTATCCCAGGGGCACCGGGTCGCACAGCAGCAGCGTGCCGTGCCTGTCACCGGACTGGGCGGTCTCACCGCGGACGACGGTGAGGTAGAGCCAGTTGTCGGAGAGGGGGAAGCTCGTGCGCGGTGCCGCCTGGGCCGGGGCCGCGGCGAAGAGGCCGGCACAGGCCAGCAGGGCACCGGCGGCCGTGGTCACTCGGGTGAGGTACGTCATGACCGAAGCATCGGCACAGAGGACCGCGTTCCACAGCCCGGATCACCCGATCGGGAGGCACGCGCGCGTAGGGGAGCGCCCGTTCGAAGGGGACCGGCCGGCGCCCCTCAGTTCACGGCGAGCCGGAACGCCGTCCGGCCGAAGGCTACCTGGTCGCCCTCGCGGACGACGACCGAGCCGATCACGCGGCGGCCGTTGACCGTGGTGCCGTTGGTGGAGCCGAGGTCCCGCAGGACCCATATGCCGCCCTGGTGGCTCAGTTCGGCGTGCACACGGGAGACGGTCTCGTGGTTCAGGCGCAGCCCGTTGGCCGGGTCGCGGCCGATGCGCAGCGGGTGGGTGCGCGCGGGGTTCGGCAGCAGCAGCTTGGGCAACCGCTCGGCCTGCCAGGCCCGGCGCAGTCGTACGGTGAACCCGGAGACGGCCTCGACGGTGCCGAGGACCGCACGGGAGAAACGGTTCTCGCGGGGCAGGTCGGCCACGAGGGCAGCCAGTTCGTCGCTGCGGCGGGCGGCCAGCGCCAGCTCCATGCGGCGCACGAACGTGTCGTGCGAGAGCCGGCCCATGGCGACGCCGTCCCGCAGCACCTGCAGCGCCTTGTCACGCTCCGCGTCGGACAGCCGCGCGGGGTACGTGGAGAACTCGAAAGACGACGTCACGCTGGTGATTGTCGGTCAGTGAACCCCGGGTGTCCAGAAAACCGGGAATCGGCGCCGAACCGCGCATACGCCCACGACACCACCGGGAAAGGGCATATTCGAAGGCGGAATGATCGTCCCGGCGGGCACGATGGGGACGCGGGACATCACGGTGAGCAGACGATCCATCACAGGCGAAGGGGAACCGTCCGTGCAGTTCGAGGTGTGGGCACCGCAGGCAGACCGAGTGACGCTCCATTGCGAGGGCGCCACGCGCGCGTTGGCGCGTGATCCCGCGCGCGCCGGCTGGTGGACGGGGGAGGCGGAGGCCGAGGACGGAACCCGGTACGGGTTCGCGCTGGACGACGGCCCGGTGCTGCCCGACCCGCGCTCGCGCCGCCAGCCGGACGGCCCGGACGGGCTGAGCGCGGTCGTGGACCACGGGCGCCACGCGTGGCGTACGCGATGGACGGGGCGGGGGCTGCCGGGTGCCGTGCTGTACGAGCTGCACGTGGGCACGTACACCCCCGAGGGCACCCTGGACGCGGCGGCCTCCCGGCTGGAGCACCTGGTGGAACTGGGCATCACGCACGTGGAGTTGATGCCGCTGTGTCCGTTCCCGGGGCGGCGCGGGTGGGGCTACGAGGGAGTGTCGCCGTGGGCGGTGCACGAGCCGTACGGCGGCCCGGAGGCGCTGAAACGCTTCGTCGACCAGGCGCACGAACTCGGTCTCGGCGTCGTTCTGGACGTCGTGCACAACCACTTGGGCCCGTCCGGCAACCATCTGCCGGCCTTCGGGCCGTACTTCACCGAGACGCACCACACGCCGTGGGGTACGGCGGTGAACCTGGACGCGCCCGGCTCGGACGAGGTGCGCGCCTACTTCCTCGGCAGCGCGCTGGCATGGCTGCGGGACTACCGGATCGACGGGCTGCGGCTGGACGCGGTGCACGCGCTGTACGACACGCGCGCGTGCCACTTCCTGGAGGAGCTGTCGGCGGCCGTGGACGGCCTCGCCGGGGAGCTGGGCCGGCCGCTGTTCCTCATCGCCGAGTCGGACCTGAACGACCCGCGGATCATCACCCCGCGCGCGGAGCACGGCCTCGGGCTGCACGCGCAGTGGAACGACGACTTCCACCACGCCCTGCACACCGCGCTGACCGGCGAGTCGCAGGGCTACTACGCAGACTTCGCCGAGGCTCCCTTCGCCGCCCTCGCCAAGGCGCTGACCGGCGGCTACTTCCACGACGGCACCTACTCCAGCTTCCGGGGCCGGCACCACGGCCGGCCGCTGGACCGGACGCGGGTGGCCGGGCACCGGCTGCTCGGCTACAGCCAGACCCATGACCAGGTCGGCAACCGCGCCCAGGGCGACCGGCTCTCCGCCCGGCTCTCCCCGGGGCTGCTGGCCTGCGCGGCGACGCTCACGCTGACCTCGCCGTTCACGCCGATGCTGTTCATGGGCGAGGAGTGGGCGGCCGGCACGCCCTGGCAGTTCTTCACCGACCACACCGATCCGGAGCTGGCCGAGGCGGTACGGCGGGGTCGGCGGCGGGAGTTCGCGGCGCACGGCTGGGCCGAGGAGGACGTACCGGACCCGCAGGACCCGGCGACGCGGGACCGCTCCGTCCTGGACTGGTCGGAACCGGAACGCGAGCACCACGCGCGCGTGCTCGCCTGGTACCGGCGGCTGATCGCGCTCCGGCACGAGCAGCCCGACCTCACCGACCCCGACCTGGCCGACACGAGGGTGGCGTACGACGAGGAGTCCCGCTGGCTCGCCTTCCGGCGCGGTGACGTACGCGTGGCGGTGAACCTCGGCAAGGAACCGGCGGCGATCCCCCTGGGCACCCGCCCCGCGCTGGTCCTCGCGGCCTGGGACCCGGTCGACCCCCCGGGCCCCGACGGCCTCCTCCACGTCCCCGGGGAGTCCTGCGTGATCCTGAGCCAGCCCTGAGCGGAGGCGAAGAAAGGCCCCACAGGCTCCTGACTTCCGGGGCGGCACGGCAGCCCCCTGTCCCCCCGGGGGGCCGATGCGCTGTGGGTGGGCGGCATCCCGATGTCCACGACGGCCACGTTCGGCCGGTGCTCGTCCACTGCGGCGAGCAGCTCGGGTGCCGTCCCGGAGGTGGCCACCACCTCGCATCCGCGGGCCCCGGGCAGTTCGACCATGCCGTCACGGAGAACGACGGAGTCCTCGGCCAGTACCACACGCGGCTGCCTGTCGGTCACGGCGCCATGATCGGGCACGCCGACGCGGCCCAGGGCCTGTCCGGCGGATCAGGTCGCAGGACATCGACGGCGCGCCTCATCAGAGCAGGTGAGTGGGGGCGAAGGGGGTGCCCTCGCGTCTGCGACAGGATCCGCCGCACCGGCCCTACGGCTCCTGCTCGTCCTCCTTGAAGTCCGTCAGGCGCTCCAGCAGGATCGGCTCCCAGGCGCGCTCCAGCTGGGTGCGCAGGAGGGGCAGGGGGCTGTCGTCGCGGCCGTCCAGGCGGTCGGCGAGGCTGACGACGGTGTCACAGCGGGCCAGCCAAAGGCCGCGCAGGCAGGGGCGGGGGCCGTAGCCGGCGAGGGTGGCCGCGCGGACCGCCGCGCCGGAGCCGACCGCGAGGACGAGCCCGGCGATGTCCTCGGCGGGGTCCCCGAGGGCCGCTCCGGTCCAGTCGAGGACGCCGCGCACCCTGCCGTCGGCGCTGACCACCAGATGCTCGCCCTTGAGGTCGTGGTGGACGAGGACGGCGGTGCCGGACTGTGCGGCGAGCTGGGCCGCGCCGGGCGGGGTGAGCTGGTGCAGCCGGGCGGCGTCGAACTCGTCGGCGGTGGCGAGGCGTTCGGCCGCGTGTACGGCCATACGGCGCAGCGCCTCTAGGGAGCGCGGGGCGGTGCGTGGCACGCCGAGCGCCTCGACCTGCCGTACGGGTACCGCGCGCAGCCCGGTGAGCAGCCCGGCGAGGTCGGCCTCGCCGACGGCCGAGACGTCGTGTTCCTCGGCGCTGCCGCCGGGGATCGCCGTGTCGAGCGTGTAGCCGAGGCCGGGCGCCCATTCGCCGTGCGCCACACTGGCCGGGACGGCGACGGGGAGGTGCGGCCGTGCCAGGTCGCGCAGGCGCAGTTCGCGGCGCTGGCGCACGGTGGCCTCGCGGTCGGGGGCGAGCCGCAGCACATGGCGGGTACCGACCCACCACGTGGAGTGCTCACCGCCCTCCCTCACCGGCCGCACATCGGGTCCCGCGGTGCCGTCGCCGCCCTCCTTGAGCAGCGAACGGACCAGTCTGCGGACGGTGTCCGCGGTGGGTGTCGGTGCCTGGGTCATGGGTCACGCGTCGCCGTTCCGGGATGTCATCGATGTATGTCGACGATGTTGTCGATGTCGTCGAAGAGTCGAAGAGGTGTCTCCTGGGTCCGTCCGTGGTCTCAGTCCACTATCACCATCTCGCGCGTGGTGTTGTTGAGGCGGCGGCCGCCGTCCTCGGTCACCGTGACGATGTCCTCGATACGCACCCCGAAGCGGCCGGGCAGATAGATGCCGGGCTCGACGGAGAAGCACATACCGGGCACGAGGGGCTGTTCCTCGCCCTCGATCATGTACGGCGGCTCGTGCGTGGTGACGCCGATGCCGTGCCCGGTGCGGTGGATGAAGTACGCGCCGTACCCCGCGTCGGTGATCACCGCGCGGGCGGCACGGTCGACCTCCTGGCAGGCC
The DNA here is from genome assembly GCF_000497445.1 of Streptomyces roseochromogenus subsp. oscitans DS 12.976. Taxonomy (NCBI): domain Bacteria; kingdom Bacillati; phylum Actinomycetota; class Actinomycetes; order Kitasatosporales; family Streptomycetaceae; genus Streptomyces; species Streptomyces roseochromogenus. Next base: position 2,067,439 of record NZ_CM002285.1, read on the forward strand.
GCGCCGGGCCGTACGGCCTGACAGCCGGCCTCCTGGGCTTCGCGCACGATGTCGTGCACCCGGCGCTCCTCGTCGCTCGGCTCGCCCACGTGGACCGTGCGGGTGGTGTCGGAGCCGTAGCCGTCCTTCAGGCCGCCGAAGTCCAGGACGACCATGTCGCCGTGCTGGATGACGCGGTCGCCGACCTCGTGGTGCGGATTGGCGCCGTTGGGACCCGAGCCGACGATGGTGAAGTCGACCTGGGAGTGGCCGAAGCGGCGCAGCAGGTCGGCTAGGTCGCGGCCGACGTCGGACTCGCGGCGGCCGGCGAAGGGAACCTTCCGGATCTCCTCGAACGTTGCGTCGGCAGCGGCTCCGGCCGCTGCGAGGAGTTCGAGTTCCGCCGCGTCCTTGACGGCGCGCAGCATGGGGAGGGCGTCGGTGAGAGAGGCGTAGGAGGTGTCGGGCAGGGCCCGCTGGAAGCCCAGCAGGTGCATGGCCCAGGTGTTGTCGCTGATGCCGAACCGGCCGCGGCCGTCGAGGAGGGCGGCGGTGACGGTGTAGGGGTCCTTGCCGTCGGTCCAGTCGCGCAGGGTGAGCGCGGACGCGCCGGTCGCGTGCTCGGCGTCCGGGGCCTCCAGGGTCGGCACGACGAGCACGGGTTCGTGGCCGGGGGTGAGGAGCAGCACGGTGAGCCGTTCGGTGACCGCGGTGGGCGTGTAGCCGGTGAGCCAGACCATGTCCGGTCCCGGTGCCACGAGCAGCCCCGCGAGACCGGCGTCGGCCGCGGAGCGCGCGGCACGCTCCATGCGGGCCCTGTAGTCGGCGGCAGTGAAGGGCGCGGGCGTACTACCGGTCATCCGGGCCTCCAGGCGCGAGTACGGGTGCGAAAACGGGCGAGGGCGTCTCGGGCAGCATCCTGCCCGGGAGGACAGGGTGACGCGAGCCGATCGCCGGCGTTCCCCGCAGGCTGCGGTCGGCGCGGAAGGGACTCGGCATGGGGCCATCATGGCGCGCGGGGCGGATGGTGACCAACGGGTTTCCGGGAGTGACCGGCCATCGATTTTCCGGGGTCACTCACCGAGAGGGCAGGCGGTACGGGCCCGGGGTCGGCAGGTATGGGCTCTCGCCGCCCCGGCTCAGGTCACCACCCCGGGCACGACCGCCAACTGCTGGTAGCCGCCACCGCTGTGACGCACGGTGAGAAGCACCGGCTTTCCGGGCCGGGCACGGTCCACGGCTCGGGCGAGGTCGGCGGCGGATTCGACGCGGGCGGAGCCGAACTGCAGCACGTCGTCCCCGCGGACCAGACCGGCCGCATAGCCGGGTCCGGGCACATGCACGCCCACGACCAGCGCACCCACCTTGTCGGCGTCCACGGCCTCGATGCCCAGGGTCGCCCCGGGCAGGTGGGCCGGGGCGGGGCCGGGGGTGCCGGCGGGGGTGGTGGGCGTGGCCTTGGCCGGCGGCGCGGCCGACGGGGCCTGGCGTTGCAGCTCGGCGAGCCTGCTCATACCGATCACCGTGGCACCGACGGTACCGATGCCCACCCCGGACAGCACCAGCACGCCGCCGGTGAACAGGCCGAACAGCACGGTCCGCAGCCGCCGTCCGCGCCGGGGCGCGGCATGCGGGCGGTGGGCGGGGCCGGGGGTGCCGGCCTCTCGCCTGTCCTGGCCGGGCATCGGCTTGGGACGCAGGGCAGTCTGTTCCATGGTTCGCTCGCCTCCGGCTGGTGCTCTACCCGGGGCGCCGGGCTGCCACGAGACACGAAAGAGTGAGACTGGCCGGAAAGTGGCGGAGGGTAGTCATCACCCCCAGGGGCGAGCACACAGGACACGCCTCACGCTCCGGACCTCTCCGGGCCCTCTCCGGACCGCTCAGAACCACTCAGGACCGCCGCGCGGCACACGGCTCGCACGCATCGCCCCACTCACCCCGCGCCGCTCACCCCGCTCACCCACTCACCCCACTCGCCCCGCTCCCACCAGCCTCCGCACCACCCCCTCCGCCGATCCCCCGGGACGGCCGCCGTGGATGAGTTCCGTGCGGTGGACGACCCGGGGTGCGGTGAGCGGGACGGCGGCCGTGCCGGGTACGGCGGTGGCAACGCGCCGGGGCAGCAGGGTGAGGCCGTGTCCGGCGGCGGCGAGGGCGGTGAGGGTGTGCAGATCCGTGCCCTCGTAGCGCAGGGCGGAGCGGAAGGCGCCGCCGCCGGTCGCGGCGCGCAGATGGTCCAGCGGAAGCGCCGCGTCGGGCGCGTCGAGCCAGCGAGCGTCGGCGAGGTCGCCGAGGCGCAGGCCGGTCCGGGCAGCAAGGGGGTGCCCTTCGGGCAGCAGGACGCTCACGGGTTCCTCGGCGACGCCGTGCGTGGTCAGCGGCGCCACGTCGGGCAGGCGCAGCGGATCGCTCGGCGCGGCCAGCCCGTCGACGAGGCCGAGGTCGGCGGTGCCGGTGGCGACGGCGGCCGGGATCTCCTCGCGGGTGAGCACGCGCAGGGTGACTCCGGCCGGCGGGAGGGCGGCGAGGACGCCGACGCCGAGTGCGGTCGGCGTGGTGGCGAGGGTCAGGCCGTGCCGGGGTGCGGCGGTCATACGGACGACGTCGGCGCGGGCCGCGTCCAGGCGCAGCAGCAGTGGGCCCGCGTGCTCCAGCAACCGCTCGCCGGCCGCGGTGGGCACGACCGGCCGCCGGGTCAGCAGGGGCGCGCCCAGGTCCTGTTCGAGCGCGGCGATGTGCTGGGAGACGGCCGACTGGGTGTAGCCCAGCTTGCGGGCGGCCTCCGAGAAGGAGGCGAGGCGCGCCACGGTGACGAAGGTACGCAGCAGATGCGGGTCCATGTGTCCAGCATCCCAGCTCCATCAGCATCGCTTATCGAAGGTGCAGAAATCATCGTTGGACGTGAACGAGCGTCGGCCCGAAAAATGAGGTCCATGAACACCACCGCAACCCTCGCCCTCGTCGGCGACCGCTCCCCCGACGTGGTCTCGCACACGCGCGTGCCGCTCCTGCTGGAGGCTCTGGCCGAACGCGACCGGCTGGTCCTGGACGCCTACTGGATTCCCTCCGAGGAGGCGGAGGCCGAGGGCGCGGTGCGCGGGTTCGACGCTGTGTGGGTGCTGCCGGGCAGCCCCTACCGCAGTGAGGCGGGGGTCCTCGCGGCCGTGCGCACCGCGCGCGAGGAGGGCATTCCGTTCCTGGGTACGTGCGGCGGCTTCCAGCACGCGCTGCTGGAGTACGCCCGCAACGTGTGCGGTCTGACCGGTGTCGCACACGCCGAGAACGACCCGGAGGCCACGGACCCGCTCATCGAGCCGCTGGCCTGCTCGCTGGTGGGCCATGAGGCCGCGGTGACGATCGAGCCGGGCTCACTGGCGGAGTCGGTGATCGGCTCGGCACGCACGGTCGAGCGGTACTTCTGCGCCTACGGCCCCTCCCGCCACCTGGACACGCTCCGCGCCCATGGTCTGCGGTTCTCCGGGCACGACGAGGACGGTCACCCCCGGGTCGCCGAACTGCCCGGGCATCCCTTCTTCCTGGCGTCCCTGTTCCAGCCGGAGCTGGCCGGCGACGGCTCGCGCCCGCACCCGATGATCCGGGCACTGGCGCGGGCCGCGGTCGAGCACGCGTCGTCCAGGATCGCCCCGCCGGCGTGACTCCCACCGGCCCGGGGCCGACCGCCCTGCGGTCCGCCGCCCTGCAGCACCGGGCTGTCCGGGGCAGGCGTGACCGTCACCGTGCGCCGGCCGCTCGGCCCCGGGGCCGTGTCTCAGCCCATATGCCCCTCGCCATGACCGCCGTGCCCTCCGTGTCCGGCGCCGTGGTCGAACTTCATGGCCTCGGCCGGCATGACGACGAACGGCCGCATCATGCCCATGTCCTCGTGCTCCAGCAGACGGCAGTGGTACATGAACCGGCCGTACGCCCCGTCGAAGCGGCCCATGACCCGCAGCATCTGACTGCCGGGCACCCGGAAGACGTCCTTGTTGCCCCGTTCGTTGGGTGCGAGCGGGATCACCCGGTCGGCGTCGTAGCGCAGTGGCGTACGGGTGCCGCCTAGGGCCGGGTCGAAGCCCGAGACGTCGTAGGCGTCCCGGCCGAGCAGCTGGAAGTCGGCCAGGTGGATGTGCATGGGGTGGACGATGGGCGCGAGGTTGAGGAAGCTCCACTGTTCGTAGCCGCCCTCGGCGATGGTGAAGCCGAGTCCGTCGTTGAACGTCCGGGAGGTGCGCCGGTATGTCTTCGTGGTGCCGTCGAGCCCGGTGACCTGCACGATGCCGTCGGCCGGGAGCCGCAGGCCGCTCGGGTCCTCGACCTCGGTCAGCTCCCAGATCTCCGGGTGGCCGCCGGCGCCCTTGGTGGCGGGCGGGGTGAGCAGGACCATGCGGTGGCCGTGCGGCAGGTCGTGGGTGAGGCGGCGGAAGGAGCCGGAGAGGACCTCGGGCAGTTCGAAGATGTCCTCCTCGCCCGTCTCGCCGACCCGGAACTCCAGGACTGCCGGGTAGCGCACGTCACCGGCCGGGTCCGGCACGCCCGCCGGCTGGTTGGGGCCCTTGTTCACCAGCCGCAGGGTGCGGCCCGCCAGGGCACGGAAGTCGACCAGCAGGTCGAAGCGCTCGGCCGGCGCGGCGGTCAGCGTGGGCAGCTCCCCGTCGAAGCCGACCGGCACCGGGCGCGGCAGCAGCCCGCCGTCGCTGCCGATCTGGTACACGACGCCCGGCACCGGATTGCCGTCCTCGTCGATCAGCACGAGCTGGAAGATGCGTGCGTTCGAGGCGTTGAGCAGGCGGAAGCGGTACCAGGCGGCGTCCACCTCGGCGTACGGCCAGATGCGGCCGTTGACCGTGGTGTACGGGCCGGTGAAGGGAACGGAGACCGGCTTCCCGGTCTCCGGGTTGCTCTGCTGGACGATCACCGTCTTGTGCAGCAGCCGGCCGTTGAGACGGCCGTCCTCGTCGGTGTCGAGGTTGCGGTCGGCGAGCAGCAGCGGTATCTCCCGCTCCCCGGACGGCAGATGAAGGGCGTCCTCCTCGTCGTCACGCAGGAGGTAGGTGCCGTACAGGCCCGTCATCACGTTCCACCGCGTGATGTTCATGGCGTGGTCGTGATACCACCACTGCACCGCCTGGTGGTCGTTCGGATACTCCGACAGCTGGGCGTCGCCGTGGCCGACGGCGTTGTCCGCCCAGCCGTCATTGCCACCACCGGTCTGGGCGCCGTGCAGATGGGTCACCGTCCAGGCGGGCAGGGCGGCGACGTCCTTGTCCGGCTCGACGCCCTCGCGGCCCGGCTCGGTCGAGGCGGGCGGGGTGCCGGGCGCACGGGCGGGCACCTCGACGGAGGTGACCGGGTACTCGGCGTCCTTCGGTATGCGGTTGGTCCAGGCGATGCGGACGCGCTGTCCGCGCCGCACCTCGATGGTCGGGCCGGGCACCTGGCCGTCGTACCCCCACATCAGGGTCGGTGGCAGCTGCGGGTGGAGGCGCACCCAGGTCGGGCGCACGGCGATCTCGGTCTCGCGCGGGACGTCGTCCGCAGCGGGGCACAGGACGGGCGGGACGGTCAACGGCGCCATGTACGGCGCCAGTTCGTCCACCGCCTGCTCCTGCTCCCCCGTCTGCCTGGTCCCTTCGGTGAGCCTGCCGATGGTCTCGGTCAAGGTCGAACACCCCCGTGTGTTCGCGGTCTGTTGTTCCCCTTACTCCACAAGACTCCCGAGGGCTCACCGAAGTTCCCAGAATGCCCGGTTCCGTACGCGAAGATTCCGCGACTCTCAGCCGAACGACAGGGCCGGCACGGCGGGCGCGCGGTCGGGCACGAAGCCGTGCGAGCGGCGGCCGAGCCACTCGGCCTTGTAGCGGTCGACCTCACGGTGCCAGTTCAGGATTCCGGCGAGCCAGTTCTGCAGGTCGAGTACGTAGCCGTCCATGGCCGCGCGTCCCTCCTCCGACAGCCCGAAATCGTCGTACAGCACGGGAAGTTCTTGCGCGATGACGTGCTCGAACTGCTGCATCCGCTGGGTCATCAGGTCGTGTACGACGCCGAGCGCGGCGGGGTAGTCCACGCCGAAGAAGTTCTGTACGACGAGGATGGCGTTGTGGATCTCGCCCTCGTACTCGATCTCCTTCTGGTATGAGAAGACGTCGTTGATGAGGCAGGCGTAGTCGATCGCGGCGTTCTCCAGGGCCCTGACCGGGCCGCTGCGGTACACCTCCGGTGGGATCGCGGGGCCGTGGCCCATCCGGCACAGGATCAGGGTGAGGTCGGAGCCGAAGGTGGCGCGCCGCATCTCCAGGTAGTCGACCGGGTCGGGGATTCGGTTCTGCAGCTGGTTGGACAGCTCCCACACCCAGCTCTCGGTCATCACGTCCACGGCGTCCTTGAGGGTCTGCCGCTGCTCGGTGGTCATCCCGGCGGTCGTGCGCGCCCACAGATCGACCAGCCCGCGTTCCATCGCGTCGGCGGGGACGACGGACGGCTCGCCCTCGACCGGCATGCACGCCGACAGCCGGGCCGTGCTCAGCCGCGCGCCGGCCAGGTCCCGGCGGCGGCCGTAGACCAGCGGGTAGTAGTCGTCGGCGTACGTCCCCCAGGCGAGCCACTGGGCGCTGAGGTCGAGGGCCTCGGGGGTGGCGTCGGGGTCGAGTCCCGCGGAGCACAGCGCGAGGTCGTAGGCGGCGAGCTTGTCCTCGTCCCAGACGCCCTCCTCCAAGATGCCCATGCGGTGCGACCAGGCCAGGAGATTGCGCCGGGCGCCGTCCAGATGGGGGCTCAGGCCCAGTTCGTACGGCATGTGGAACTCGGGCAGGATCGAGGGGCCGACCTTCTGGTAGGGCACGTGGCCGTAGGCGCGCAGGCGTTCCCGGGCGGCGGTGGCGAGCAGCGCGGCGACGTCGGCGGCCGAGGTGCCGGGGCCGGTCAGGAGCTGCCAGGGCGCGTCGGGGCGCGCGCCCTTGTTCATATAGCGGCTGGACCGCATGTGCCATTCGTGGCCGCCGGACTGCCAGTCCTGCAGCCCCTTGGTGTAGGCGGCGACCGCGGCGGTCTGCTCCGGGGTGAGACCTTTCTCCAGGGCCACGGCGGGGACTTCGGTGAGCGCGGTGTGCTCGAACTGGTGCAGGCGTGAGGTGAGGATGTCGTTGACGGTCTCGGCGGCCTCTTGGGTCGTACAGCCGAAGAACGTCTCCAGGACGAGCACGCCGTTGCTGTTCTCACCCTCGTCCTCGACCTCGCGCTGGTACGAGAACAGGTCGTTACGCAGGTGGACGGCGTCGGAGAAGGTCTCCATGAGGACGCGCAGGGGCCGGGTGCCGGCGACGGCGGCGGGCACCTCGGCGGTCGCGTACTCCACGAGTCCCGACGACCAGGGGGCGCCGCCCACCTTCCGGCGCATCTCGATGTACTCGACGGGGTTGGCGATCCGCCCCTCGTTCATGTTCGACAGTTCCCACATCGACTCGTTGAGCAGATGCTCGGTGGCCACGGAGAAGCGGCGGCGCCAGTCCACGGACATCGACGGGACCGTGCGCGCCCACAGGTCCTTCAGGCCCGCCTCGACGGGGTTCTCCGGCTCGGGTACGGGGGTGGCCGGGTCGAGCGGCATGAACAGCGGCAGGCGGTCCAGGTGGGCCTTTCCGGCGGCGCGGTCCTGGGTGCGCTTGAACATGTCGAGGAAGTGGTCGTCGAAGAAGAACACCCACACGTACCAGTCGGTGATCAGCGAGAGAGCGGTTCCGTCGCAGTCGGGGTGGGTGTAGGAGCACAGGAGCCCGTAGTCGTGCGCCTCCAGGTCGGCCTGCTCCCAGATCCCGGAGCCTTCGAGCATGCCCATCTCGCGCGCCCACTCGGTGGAGTGGGCACGGGCCTCGTCGAGGTGCGGGTTGAGCCGCGCGGGATACGGCATGTAGAAGTGCGGGAGTTCGAACGGCTGCGTCATGGCCGGGCCCTACCCGCGCCCCCAGACGGCCATCCGCCACGCGGCACATGATCACACCATCGCGTGAACCGCCCCCGAAGCAGGGAACTTCCGCGTCGTTCACGGGCGTTCAGGGCCCCGCGCGCGCTCTTGCCGTGTCCTCGCGCGCGGGCCACGGTAGGCGCATGACCTCCTTTGTGCTGCCCCATGAGGTGCACGGCGACGGCGCCCACAAGGTGTTCGCCGTGCACGGCTGGTTCGCCGACCGGTCCGCCTACGCCGCCGTCCTGCCGGACCTCGACCGCACCGCCTTCACCTACGCCCTGGTCGACCTTCGCGGCTACGGCGAGGCCCAGGACGCGGTGGGCGCGTACACGACGGCCGAGGCGGCCGCGGACCTGGTGGAGCTGGCCGACCGGCTGGGCTGGCAGCGGTTCTCGGTGCTCGGGCACTCCATGGGCGGCGCGGTGGCACAGCGGCTGGCGGCCGTCGTCCCGCACCGGTTGCGCCGGATCGTCGGCGTCTCCCCGGTGCCCGCCTCGGGCGTCCCGCTGGCCGGCGAGCAGGCCGCGCTGTTCTCCGACGCCGCGCACAAGCCGGAGAACCGGCGCGCGATCCTCGACCTCACCACCGGCGGCCGGCGTCCCGCGGCCTGGCTGGACCGGATGGTCGCCCGCTCGCTGGAGCGCAGCGACGCGAAGGCGTGCCGCGCCTGGCTGGACTCATGGGCGGGCGACGACTTCCACGCCGACGTCGAGGGCAGCGAGGTGCCTGCCCTGGCCGTGGCCGGCGGACTCGACCCGGCGCTCTCGCCGGAAGTCATGCGGCAGACCTGGCTGTCCTGGTATCCGCGGGCGGAACTCGTGACACTGCCGTTCGCCGGACACTACGCCATGGACGAGTGCCCGCTGGAACTGATCCGCGTGGTCGAGGACTTCCTGCGAGCCGACGCCGACTCCGGCGCCCACACCGGGCGTACGACGGACACCGGGACCGACACAGGCATCACGGCCGACACGGGCACCACGGCCGACACGGGCACCACGGCCGACACGGGCACCACGGCCGATTCGGGCACCGCGGCCGCGACAGACGCCGCGAGCCCCTTGGCCGCGGCCGGCGAGAGCGAGCCGGTGTGAGGGTGCGTGAGGCCCCGCCCGTGCCCGACGTGTTCGACCCGCGCCGGTACGCCGCCGGTGTGCCCCACGACGACTACCGCGTGCTGCGCGACCACCATCCCGTCGCCTGGCAGGAGGAGCCGGAGGTGCTGGGCTGGCCGGCCGGGCCGGGGTTCTGGGCGGTGACCCGGCACGCGGACGTCGTACGGGTGCTGAAGGACGCGACGACGTACTCCTCCCACCTCGGCGCGACCCAGATCCGCGACCCGGACCCGGCGGATCTGCCGTTCATCCGGAGCATGATGCTCAATCAGGATCCGCCGCAGCATGGGTGGTTGCGGCGGTTGGTGAGCCGGGCGTTCACCCCCGGCCGGGTCGACCGGTTCGCGGCGTTCGCCCGGGAGCGGGCGCGCACCCTGCTCGCCGGGGCGCTGCAGCGGGCGCGGGAAGGGGACGGCACGGTCGACCTGGTGGACTGCGTCACCGACGAGTACGCGCTGCTCAATCTGGCGGACCTGCTGGGCGTCCCGGAGAGCGACCGGCGGCGGCTGCTGCACTGGACGCGGCGGGTCATCGGCTACCAGGACCCGGACGAGGCCGGCCCCCCGGTGCTGGACGGCACGGGCAAGCCGGTCGATCCGCGCTCCCCGGCGATGCTGGAGGACATGTTCGACTACGCGCGCCGGCTGGCCGCGTACAAACGGCGTCACCCGGCCGACGACGTCATGACCACCCTCGCCGGCGACGCCGAACTCACCGGCGCCGAGCTGGAGATGTTCTTCTTCCTGCTCACGGTCGCGGGCAACGACACCGTACGCAGCGCGGCCCCCGGCGGACTACTGGCGCTGACGGAACACCCGGAGTCGTACGCGTCGTTGCGCGCCGGAAAGATCGAAATGCCCTCAGCCATAGAGGAGTTGCTGCGCTGGCATCCACCCGTGCTGACCTTCCGCAGGACTGCCGCGCGGGACACCGAGCTGGCGGGGCAGCGGATCCGGGCCGGTGACAAGGTCGTGGTCTTCCACGCCTCGGCCAACCGGGACGAGCGGGCCTTCGCCGATCCCGCCCGGCTCGACCTCACCCGTTCCCCCAACCCGCATGTGTCCTTCGGCGACGGCCCGCATGTATGCCTGGGCGCCCACTTCGCACGGCTGCAACTACGGCTGCTCTACGAGGAGGTGTTGCGCGTGCTCCCGGAGCCGCGGCTCGCCGCACCGCCGGAGCGGCTGGTGTCGAACTTCATCAACGGCATCAAGACACTGTCTTTCGACATCACTTGAGGTCGACCTGGATCAGCGCGTGCGTGCCGCTGGTGCGCCAGCGCTGCTCCTCGACCGCCACCGGAGCGGCCTCGGTCGGCGACCACAGCCGGTCGCCCACCAGACGCCGGTAGTTGAGGTCACCCTTGGGGACGGTCAGCGTGGCCGCGGCGAACTCGGCGCACAGGTCGTCCGGCATCCGTTCGTACGGCAGCGGGGCGCAGGAGAAGGGGTGAGCGCGCACGGCGAGGCGGCCGTCCGCCATGGCCGGCCAGAGCACGCGCGCGTGGTCACCGGCAGTGCCCGGCCGCCGTCCGGAGCCGGTGCGGCGCGTCGACGAGGTCAGCGGACGTGGCATCGGAGACGTAGTACGGGTGCGGCTTGACGTGCAGCACCGCACGCGCGCCCCCCGGCGAGGAGGTGGGCGATCAGCGGCAGATCCGGGACGAGTGCGCGGCCCGCGTTGTCCGCGACCAGGACGAGCGTGGCCGAGCCATCGGGCGGCAGCAGCGACCACAGGGCCTCGCTGTCGTCGGCGACCAGTGAGGGGGCCGCTTCCCGGGCCTCGGCGCCCTCGGCGGAGAGCCGGAAGCCGAGGTCGGCGCGGTTACCCCACAGCGAGCCGTGCAGCAGGGCACACGCCTGCCCCTCCTCCGGCAGGGCAGGGCGTCCAGCGCGGCCAGTTCCGCGTCGGTCTCCGGTGCGTGGAGCTCGGCGCGCTTGAACGGGCGGAAGGGGTCGATACCCCGCAGGGCGCCGGGGTCGAACCAGCCGACCCCGTCGAGCAGCCAGCGGTAGAAGTAGCTCTCGGACCACAGCCGGCGGTCGGACCACAGCCGGCGGCACGTCGCACCACGAGCGTCCAATGCTTCCCTGGGCCGTACGGGAAGGCGACCCGCACCTGCCGGATGATCGCGGGGTGCCTCCCCTACTCCTAAAGGGCGCGGGAGGTACCCCCACGGCCGGCACGCTGTGCGGGAACGAGCCGGGTTCGTTGCCCAAAATCACGGATGCGAACGGGGCGTGGGGCATGCTCGTCACCGTATCGCGCGCCTCAGGCGGTTCTGATCTCCCGCTCCAGCTGCGTGGCGAGCGTGACGTAGCGGGGGCGGCGGTGCACCGGGACCAGGCCCCGGATCAGCAGGTGCCACATCTCGGCGATCCGGCGCGGAAGCCGCCCGACCGGTTCGAGCGAACGGCCGGCGACCCGGGTGCCGACGAAGAAGGAGACGAGGGAGTGCGCGACGACGCCGACATCGAGATCGCTGTGCACATCGGACTCCCTGACGGCCGCGGTGAACTTGCGGGTCGCGAACTCCAGCCATTCCGTGAACGGGTGCCTGAGCGGCGGCCGTACGGCGATGTCGGCGGTGGCGAGACGGAGCGCGGCGCGGGGCACCGGGTCCTCCACGGCGAGCCGGGCGACCCCGAACGTGGTGCGCATCAGGGCCTCCAGCGAGGAGTAGCCGCGGCTCTCGACCTCGGCGACGAGCTGTTTCCCCGCCCTGGCGTTGAGTTCGAGGATGGCCTGGGCGAGATCCTCCTTGGCGGCGAAGTGGAAATACAGCGCGCCCTTGGTGACCTTCGCGTGTGCGACGATGTCGCTCAGGCTGGTGGATTCGTAGCCGTGCCGGTCGAACAGATCGGCGGCGGCCGTGATGATCGTTGCCCGGGTCTGCTCGGCGCGTAACTGCCTCGCCATCCTTGGGACCCCTCCTCGCAGCTGAAACGAACGGGACATGCGGTTTGTTTTAACCCCTTGCACACGATAACTCACCGAGCGGCAGCGGGAGTCCGGAGTGCGGGCCGGTGATACGGCACGTGCCACCTGCGGATCCGACGGCGAACGGCCCCTCGGCGGTCCGTGAACGGACGAGACAAGAACGGTTCCCCCCTTGTTGCACGACTGTTGCCCGGCTGTTCTCGGCAGTCGCGGGGCGACGGGCGCCGGATCCATGATCGCCACCCTATGAGGCCGAACGCCGGCTCCTCAACGGGGCCTCGAAGCAGGCGTGAAACATCCCAACCGGTCGGTGCTTTCGCGCCCCTGGATCCGCAATGCGCCGGGCCGGCTGAACGCACCGCTTGCCTGTGTCGTATTGGACGCCGAAGACACCGTTCCCGCGCCCACCGCGGAGATGCCCCGATGCTTCGGACGACCCGGGCGACCCGGAACCCGGACGACCCGGATGGCTCGGATGACCCGGGCGACCGCCCGCCTGAGCGTCCCAGTGGCCGTCGCGGCGCCCCCGCTCCCGCTCCTGCCGTGGGCGGCGGGGTCCGCCCAGGCGCACGGAGCCCCCACGGCCCCGGCCAGCCGGGTCTACGCCTGCTCCCCCGAGGGCGGCGAGACCGCTCGCCCGGCGGCCTGCAGGGCAGCGGTCGCGGCGAACGGCGCCCCGTTCACGGTGTGGGACAACCTCCGCGTGGCAGGGGTGAACGGTCACGACCGGCAGGTGATTCCGGACGGCCGGCTGTGCAGCGGCGATCTGCCGGCGTACCGGGGCCTGGACCTGCGGCGGGACTGGCCGGCGACGCGGCTCACGCCTGGCAGCAGGCTGACGATGACCTACGCCTCGACGATCGCACACACGGGCACGTTCCGGCTGTATCTGACCAAGCCCGGTTACGACCCGGCGAAACCGCTCACGTGGCCCGATCTGCCGGAGCGGCCGTTCACCCAGGTCACCGATCCGCCACTGCGGAAGGGGGCATACCACATCGGCGCGCGAATGCCGACGGACCGGACGGGCCGTCAGATTCTTTACACCGTCTGGCAGAACCGCAGCACACCGGAGACCTGCTACTCGCGTTCTGATGTGGTCTTTCCGGAGAAGGGGGAGACTCCCGCCGCTGATAAGCCTGTTGCGGGCTCGGGAGTCTCCACGCACATGCCGGCGGGCGGCGCCGCCGCGGTGCTGGTGTGCACCGGGGGCGCCGCCCTCGCCGTACGACTACGACGGCGTTGAACTCGCCTAAATCAAGCCTCAGTTGACGTAGACCCGGGCGCCGCCGTCCGTCACGGGCGCGTACTTGGCGGTGAAGTAGCCGCTGGCGAAACACAGCGACGAACCGGAGGACTTGGTGAACTGCTGGCTGGTGAAGCTGATGCTGCTGTCGGTGTTGTCGGCCTTCCCGGAAAGGGACGGCGCCTGGTAGACGCAGGTGATGGTGCCCAGCAGGGTCTTCAGCTTGACCGTGGTCTGGATGGTCGAGCCGGTGGCCGGGGAGACGGTGAGGGTGCCGTCGGAGCCGACCGTCGCCGTGTAGGGCAGGTTGTCGACGGTGATGCTGCTGACGCCGGTGACACCGGGGACGTTGCTGGTGCAGGAGCTTGCGTCGAAGGTGTGCCCGGTGACGGACTCGGTGGCCGTGCCGGGGGCGGTCGGGTTCCCGGTGACCTTGGCGGTGAACTGGGAGGACGTGCAGGTGACACCGCTGGTGCCGGTCGCACTGGAGTAGAACGTCGCGGACGTGCCGGACGCCAGGGGCGCGGTGAGGGTGTCGCCGGTCGCCGCGGCGGTGCCGCCCGCGCTCCCGGTGGTGAGTACGGCGCTGCCGTCGGCGGAGGCGGGGGCGGCCAGCGCGAGGGCGAGTGCGGTGGCGGTGCCGGCGAGGGCGAGGAGGGGTCGCGTACGCATGCGGGTGCCTCTTTCCTGGGTGGGGTCCGGATGAGGTGGGGTGGGGGGTGGGGACAGGGGCTGGGGGTGGACGATGCCGTGCGGCATCACGTGGTGACGCGTGATGGCACGTGGTGATACCCGGTGGTGTGTGCGGTGCCGCCGACGCAGGGCCGTTGCGCCTTCTCCGTACGCGACGGGCCGGCGCCGGCGGCGATCCGGGCACCTGCCGAAGGCCTCGGGGGGAGGGCATTCGGCAGGCCCGGCGGGCGGTCGGGCACGGCCAGGGGGAAGGGCCGTGCGCAGCCGCGGTGGGGGGAACGCTTTCTGTGCACCGTGGTGAGCGGTCGGCGTGACAGGGCCGGGAAACGCGGCCGGTGCCGCTCGGCGGATCCGGCGCCACGGATCCGTGAAGCAGGGCAAGTTGTAGACCTGATCAACCATCAACGTCAAGGTGTAACAAGGGAGTTGGCGAGTCTCGGTCGCACCCCACGCACATCCGACACCCTTTTTTCACATCTCCCTTGACCCTCCGAAGTAACCGGCGGTAACTTCCTCGGAAGGCTACTGCCGCGTAACGAGAAAGCCCTTGCTCCGCCGGGGTGCGAGGAGGCGTACGCGACAGTCGCTGTCCGCGCCAGGACAACGTTGCCGCTGAAGCCCAACCCGCATTGATCCATGCCCATGGGAGCAGACATGGCCTCGTCCCCGGACGTCCCGTCCGCCGGCAACACCCCCGAGAACCCGGGAAACGGTTCACCGTCCGAAGCGACCGAGCCCGTCCGGGCCTCCGCGGCACCGGAGACGGACGCGGCGCCGCCGACCGCCGGGACCGCCGGCGGCGGTGAGAGGCGGGGCCGGGTCCGGGCGCGCCGGGCCGCGGTGATGGCGGTGCCCGCCACCCTCGTCGTCGCCGGACTCGCGGTCCTCACCGCGCAGGGGGCGCTGGGTGTGCAGTTCGCGATCTCCGGCATGCCGTTCACGGTCACCGCGACGGAACTGAACGGAACCGGTTTCGAGCAGTTCGGCGGCCTCGACAACATGGCGGACGGCAGCCCGAACGCCGGGGACAGCGGCGGGCAGGAGCTCGTCGTCACCTCCGCTATCAAGAACGCCACACTCACCAAGCTGTGCCAGAGCGTCGACCTCGGCGGCACGAACCTGCTGATCACCGCGGGCAGCGGTGCCGACAAGGTGACCGCGAGCGATCTGACGACCGACTCCACGCAGCTGTCCGGCGACGCGGCGTTCAACAACATCGAGATCGGCAACGACGCCAGCACGCTGACCAAGGCGGGCGTGAAGGGCCCGATCGGCGTCTTCAGCCAGCAGGCCGACACCGTGCGCATCGCCAACCTGCGGCAGACCAACTATGCGACGACGGCAGGGGTGTTCAAGCTCCCCGGTCTCAAGCTCCGCTTCAGCGGCTCGGGTTGCTGAGAGTGTCCGAGCTGTCCGACCGTCCACGTGAGGGAGCGCGGGCCGCGTTCCGTAGGTGGCGGGCCCGCCGGCCGTTCTGGGGCGGGCTGCTGCTCGCCCTGGCCGGCGGCGAGATCCTGCTGACCGAGAAGGCCTCGCTGAAGGTCGTGATGCACATCGGCATGCAGGGGCTGGCCGGGTATCTGCTGCCGTCGCTGATGGCGCTGCTGGGTCTGCTGGTCCTCTTCAACCCCGCGCAGCGGCTCTTCTACTCCATCACCGGCGTCCTGGTCTCCCTGGGCACCTGGATGACCTCCAACCTGGGCGGCTTCTTCATCGGCCTCCTGCTCGGCATCACGGGCAGCTGCCTCACCTTCGGCTGGGTCCCCGACCAGGAGCCGCGCATCAGCCGCCGCGAACGCCGCAAGCAGGCTCGGGCGACGGTGGGCGGCCACGTCGTTGGCACCCTCCCCGAGGGGGCCACGGGGAATCAGTCCGGGTCGGCGGGAACTCCTCGGGCGTCTCGTTAGTTTCTACGGTGTTGTAGAAGTTGCCGTCGGCGTGTGGGGGAAGCCGCCGGCCGTTGATATGAGGAGTGCCCGTGGCCCTGTGGGACCGCGTCAAGGAGTCGGCGTCGCAGATGCAGACCCAGTTGACGGCGAAGAAGAACGACCTGAAGAGCGGTGCGTTCCGCGACGCGAGCATGGCGATGTGCGCGCTCGTGGCCGCCGCGGACGGGACCGTCGACCCGTCGGAGCGGCAGCGGGTGGCCCAGCTCATCGCGACGAACGAGGTGCTGCAGAACTTCCCGGCGGACGACCTGCGGCGCCGCTTCGAGGAGAATCTGAACAAGCTGACGACCGACTTCGCCTTCGGCAAGGTGAGCGTGCTGCAGGAGATCGCCAAGGCGAAGAAGAAGCCGGCCGAGGCGCGGGCCGTGGTCCAGATCGGCATCGTGATCGGCGGCGCGGACGGCGACTTCGACAAGACGGAGCAGGCCGTGGTGCGCGAGGCGTGCTACACGCTGGACCTGACTCCGCACGAGTTCGACCTCTGAGCCCGCCGCACCGCGCGAGGATGGGGGCATGCTCGACGCTCTCGACCGTGCTCTCATCCACGCGCTGCACCTGGACGGCCGGGTGCCGTTCAGCAGGATCGCCGAGGTACTCGGGGTCTCGGCGCAGACCGTGGCCCGCCGGTACCGCCGACTGCGTGCGGAGGCCGGGCTGCGTGTGGTGGGCCTCGCCGACCCGGACCGGGCGGGCCGCGCACAGTGGTTGGTCCGGCTGACGGCTACGGCACGCTCGGCGCAGGACATCGCCGGGGCGCTGGTACGGCGGCCGGACACGTCCTGGGTGAAGCTGACTTCGGGAGGCACGGAGATCACGGCCGTGATCCATGCCGCGGCCGAGGACGCCTCCCCCGGCTCCCTCCTGCTGCACGACATCCCGCGCACCGGCGGCATTACCGCCGTCTCCGCGCACCTCCTCCTCCACACCTACCTGGGCGGACCCGCCAACTGGCGACGCAGCGCCCAGGCTCTCGACGAGGAGCAGCAGCGGGCGTTGGAGTACCGGGGCGACGCCGTGGCCGGGGAAGGGGATCGGGAAGCAGGTGACGGTGTACGTCAACCCGGCCCGGGGGACGGCGAGTTGTTCGCTGCGCTGGAGCGGGACGGGCGGGCCGGGCAGGGGGAGTTGGCCCGGGCTACCGGCTGGTCGCCCACGACCGTGGCCCGGAGGCTGGCCGAACTGCGCGCGGCGGGCGCGCTGTTCTTCGACGTGGAAGTGGACGCGGGGCTCTTCGGCGTCCGTGCCCGGGCTCTGCTGTGGCTGTCGGTGCGTCCGGCGGACCTGGAGCAGGTCGCGCTGGCCCTGGCGGATCATGACGAGCTGGCCTTCGTGGCCGCGACCACCGGGCGAACCAACCTGGTCGCCCAGGCCCTGTGCCGCGACCCGGCCGACCTGCACCGCTATCTCACGCGGCGGCTCGGCTCGCTGCGGGAGATCGACGCGCTGGAGACCAGCCCGGTGCTGCGTACGCTCAAGTCGGCGAGCCCCGTGCGGGTGGCCGGGCCGCGCACGCCCACCCACCGGGCCGGTTGAGACCGTACGCGGCTGCGGGCGCGTTGTGGCTGGTCGCCCCCCCGAGTTCTCGGCTTCGCCCGAACCAGGGGGACCCCCATCGCGGCGGAGC
Organism: Streptomyces roseochromogenus subsp. oscitans DS 12.976; assembly: GCF_000497445.1. Lineage (NCBI taxonomy): Bacteria > Bacillati > Actinomycetota > Actinomycetes > Kitasatosporales > Streptomycetaceae > Streptomyces > Streptomyces roseochromogenus. The sequence continues at coordinate 2,084,945 of NZ_CM002285.1, forward strand.
CGCACATGCAACACAGTCCCGCGCCCCCTAGGGAGCAGTCCGCCGCACCCCTTGGAGAACCGCAGGCGCCGCACGCCCAAGACACGCCGCCGCCTACCCTCCCTCCCCCGTCCCGACCCTGCCGCTCGCCACCCAGGCCACGGTCAGCAGTGCCGCCGCCACCCAGCAGGTGGCCTGGGGCGCGTGCGCACCTGAACCGGACAGGTACACGCTGCCGAGCACCGCCACCCCCAGCGTGGCCCCCAGTTGCTGTACCGCGTTGAGGAGGCCCGCCGCGGAGCCGACCTCGTGTGGGCGCAGAGGTCGCAGGGCGAGGGTGAAGAAGGCGGGAGTGAACAGGCCGGCGCCGAGGCCGATGAGGGCGAGGGCGGGCAGCAGCGCGACCGGGAAGTGGCCCGGCTCGGTCGTCGTACGGTAGGCGACCACGGCCGCCAGCAGTCCGGCCAGCAGCACCCCGAGCCCGTACGGCATTACCCGGCGCCCGTACCGCCGTACCAGCCGTGACCCCGCCCACCAGGACGCTAGGGCGAGCCCGGCGGACCACGGCAGCAAACTGAGCCCTGACGTCAACACGCCTCTTTTCGCGTCGAGTTGGAGCTGCAGGACGACCACGACGGTCAGTCCGTTGGTCACCGCGAAGAAGGCCGTGGAGGTCACGAGCGCGGCCGGGAAACCGCGATGCGTGAACAGGCTCGGCTCCAGCAGGGGGCGGGGTGTGCGGCTCTGCTGACGGGCGAAGACGGCGAGCACGAGCAGCCCGGCGGTCATCAACAGCCAGCCTTGCAGGGGGAGTTCACGGAGGTTGCCGCCGATCAGCGGGTACACCAGCAGGCCGGTGCCCAGCGCCGCCAGGATCGTGCCGGGCCAGTCGAGCGGCGGACGGTGCGGGGCGCGGTTTTCCGGCAGGTTCCGGGCGAGGGCCAGTACCACCGCGGCCACCGGCACGTTCACCAGGAACGCGGACCGCCACGACGAGCCGAACAGGTCCGCGTGGGTCAGCACACCGCCGACGACGGGTCCGCACACGGCGGCGAGGCCCATCACCGGGCCGATGCTGCCCAGCGCCTTCGCCGTCTCCTCTCCCGAGAACATCGCCTTGATCAGCCCGATGGTCTGCGGGATGATCAGCGCCGCCGCGGCGCCCTGCACCGCCCGGAACGCGATGAGCAGGCCAGGCGCCGGCGCGAGGGCGCAGGCCACCGACGCCGCCGTGAACACCGTGACGCCGAGGACGAACATCCGGCGCCGGCCGGCGATGTCCCCGAGCCGGCCGCCGGTGATCAGCAGTACGGCGAACGGCAGGGTGTAGGCGGCGCCGTACCACTGGACGTCGGAGACCGGCCCGCCCAGGTCGGCATGGACGGCCGGCGCGGCCACCTGGACGACGGTCGCGTCCAGCAGGTTCATCGCCTCGCCGAGCAGCAGGGCGGCCAGGCCTGGCCAGCGCCTGCGGTGGGCCGTGGCGGCAGGCAGGGGATGTGTGGTCATGGGCTTCCTCTCACGCTCGCTACGGAACCGGAATCGGCCCCAGGTCAGCGTGGGAGGGCGGGGGCTGCCTACTCCATCTGGAGCGGCGCTGCTGCGGATTTCTTCCATTCGTGCACCTACTGGTGCTGAAATCTCACAGGGTCATCGGCGAGGGTCAGTGCCGTCATGTACGACGCGGGCGCCCCCGGTCCGAGGGGGCGCCCGCGTCGGCACGTCCGGGTCGGACGTACCGCAGGACCCGGCGTCAGACGAGGCCGGCGGACTTCAGCCAGGCCTTGGCGACGTCCAGCGGGTCCTTGTTCTGAGCCTGCACCTGGGTGTCCAGGTCCAGCAGGGTCGCGGTGTCGAGCTTGGCCGAGACCGCGTTGAGCGCGTCGACGCCCTTCTTGGGCACGGCGCTCTTGTAGACGAGCGGCTGGACGTTCTCGAAACCGAAGAGGTTCTCCGGGTCCTGCAGGACGACGAACTTCTCCTTGGTGATGGTCGGGTCCGTGGTGAAGATGTCAGCGACCTGCACGGCGTCCTTCTGCAGCGCCGCCTGGGTGAGCGGGCCGCCCGCGTCCAGCGCCCGGAAGGACTTGAACTGCAGGCCGTAGACGGACTTCAGGCCCACGAGGCCCTGCTGCCGGGTCTGGAACTCCGGCGAGGCGCCGATGACCAGGTCCTTCGCGAGGTTCTTCAGCTCGGCGATGGAGGATTTCTCGGTGAGGTGGTACTTCTTCGCGGTGGCCTCGTTGACCGTGACCGAGTCCTTCGACTGCGCCGCCGCCGGCTCCAGCAGGGTCAGCTTGGAGTCCAGCTTGGCCTCGATGGCCGTCGTGGTGGCCGCGACCGTCTTCGGCTTCGCCTTCTGGTCGAGGTAGGCCAGCAGCGCGCCGTTGTACTCGGGCAGCACCTTGATGGAGCCGTTCTTGATCAGTCCGTAGGTGGTCTCGCGGCTGCCGATGTTCGGCTTGTACGTGACCTTGATCCCTTTGGCCTTGAGGGCCTCGCCGTAGATGTCGGCGAGCAGGGTGCTCTCGGGGAAGTTGTTGGACCCGACGACGACGGTGCCGTCGTCGGCCTTGCCGTCGTCCGACAAGGGGTTGCCGGACGTGCCGCCCTTGGAGGAACAGCCCGCCAGCAGAGCCGTCGCCGCCGCGAGGGCGACCACCGCCGCGCCTCGGTTCCTCCGGATGGATCTGCTGATGCGGTTGGTGGAAGTCACTCACCGATCCAATCCAGCCGGTTCTCGGTCAGTCAAGGGCCGGAGATCACCGATTGGCCTCGGTCTGTGCTCAGTTGTGGGCAGATAGCGGTCTCTTCGTAACTAACTCTTGATGAAAGGCGCGCCGAGCAGACAGCACAGACAGAGCGGACAGGTATGGCGGACGGCACTCCTCACCCCGTCCCCGTCCGCCCCGCCCCCGCCCCCGCCCCCGCCGTACGGCCGTACCTCGTCACCGCCGGCCGGATCGCGGACGCCGGCTCCGGCCGGGCGTTGCCTCTGGAGACCCAGGTCGTGGCCACCGTCGCCGGGTTCGGCGCACTGGGCCGGTTCCGCTTCGAGCGGTACGACATCGTCGCCGCCTACCGGCTGCCGCAGTCCCTCGCGGAACTCGCTGCCCGGCTGCGGCTGCACCTGAACGTGGTGCGTGTTGTCCTGGCCGAAGACCTGTGCGAGGCGGGCCAGTTGGCGGTGTACGTGCCCGACGCCGCGGCCACCCACGACGCGTCCGTCCTGCGCAGGCTCGCCGACTTCGACTGAACCGCTCGTCCGGGCACGGCGCCACGCGCCCCGCCGTACGGCCGCCGCTGCCGGTGAAGATGGTGATCGCGGGCGGGTTCGGCGTGGGCAAGACCCCCGCGGTCGGCGCGATCTCGGAGATCGAGCCGCTGACCACGGAGGCGTTGATCACCGAGGTCGCGGCCGGGGTGGACGACCTCACGTACACCCCGCGCAAGACCACCACGACCTTCGCGATGGACTTCGGCTGCATCACCGTCGACCCGACGCTGAAGCTGTATCTGTTCGGCACGCCCGGACAGGAACGGTCCGGGTTCATGGGGGACGACATAGTGGAGGGAGCGGTCGGCGGGCTGTTGATCGTCGACACCAGGTCCCTGGGCGCTGGACGTCTCCGCCGGCGTGCCGGTCGTGGTCTTCGACGCCCGTGAGCGCGGCTCGGTGCGGGACGCCCTGCTCGTCGTCCTCGAACTGACGCCGGCCCGCACCCAGCACTGAGTACCGAGTCCTCAGCCGGTTCTGCGCACGCCCGGTGAGACCGTGAGGCGAGACGCCGCCCAGAACACCACGAGGGTGGCCAGGGCGAGGCCCGCGACCAGGGTGGCGCCGCCGACGACCTTCTCGTAGTCCTTCTGGTAGAGGCCGTCGATGATGTAGCGGCCGAGGCCGCCGAGGCTGACGTAGGCGGCGATGGTGGCGGTGGAGACGATCTGGATGGCCGCCGTACGCAGTCCGCTCAGGATGAGGGGAAGCGCGACCGGCAGCTCCACCTGGAACAGCACCCGTGCCTCGGGCATGCCCATGCCCCGGGCGGCGTCCACGGGTGAGGGGTCGACGGAGCGGATCGCCTCGTAGGTGGTGACCAGGACCGGCGGTACGGCGAGCACGACCAGCGGGATCATCACCGGCAGCAGTCCGAACCCGATCCAGATGAACATCAGGACGAGGAGACCGAAGCTGGGCAGGGCCCGGCCAGCGGTGGCGATCAGGGCGAGGGCGTTGCCGCCGCGGCCGTAGTGGCCGGTCACCAGCCCGACGGGCAGTCCGATGACGGCGGCGAACAGCAGCGCCTCCAGCGAGTACTCGATGTGCTCGACGAGCCGCGTGGGGATGCCGTCGTAGCCGTGCCAGTGGGCGCTGTCGCTGAAGAAGGAGTGTGCGAAGTTCAGGACGTTCACCGGGTGGCACCCTTCCTCGGCATCCAGGGGGTGAGGAGGCGGCGGACCAGGACCAGCAGGGCGTCGGCGAGGATGCCCAGCACAGCCGTCGTCAGCACCGAGTTCACGGCCAGGGCGGGCCGGTGGTAGGTGGTGGCGTCGTTGAGCAGGTTGCCGAGGGCGCCCTGGTTGCCGATGAGCATGCCGACGCTGACCAGGGAGAGGCTGGAGACGACCGCCACCCTGAGGCCCGCGATGATCGCGGGTGCGGCGATGGGCAACTGGACCTGGAGATAACGGCGTACGGGGCCGAAGCCCATGGCCTGCGCGGCGGCCAGAGTCTCCGGCGGGACCGAGCGGACGCCGTCCACGATGCCGGGCACCAGCACCACCAGGCTGTAGACCGCCAGCGGGATCATCACCGTCATCTCGCTCTGCCCGAAGTAGTCGATGAGGACGACGAAGCAGGCGAGCGAGGGGACGGAGTAGAGCACGGTGGTGATGCCCAGCACGGGCGGGTAGACCCAGCGGAAGCGTACGCAGAGCTGGGCCACGGGCAGCGCGACGAGCACGGCGGCCAGCACCGGCAGCAGGCCTTCGCGCACATGCAGGCCGACGAGTCCGAGCCAGCTGTGCTGGAGGTCGCTCGGCAGGTCGAAGAAGCCGTTCACCGGACGGCCTTGACATCGGTGTCGGCGTAGGCGCCGTTCGCGGCCCGGCTGTGGGCGGCGCGGATGGCCTCGCCGATGACCTGCTGGGATACGACACCGACGGCGCGTCCTTCGCCGTCCACCGCGACGGCCCAGCCGGTCGGGGAGAGGACGGCGCCGTCGAGCGCGGTGCGCAGTGAGTCGGTTCCGGGCACGAACGGCCGCCCGAAGTCGAGGAGTCGCTCCCGGTCGATGGCCCCAGCGGTGAGCCGCTCCGGCTCGCTCCAGCCGAGCGGCCTGCCGTCGAGATCGGTGACGAGGAGCCAGGGGGCGTGGGACACGGCGGCGAGCCGGGCGGCGTCGGCGTCGATGCCCACGACCGGCGCGGTCTGCAACTGGAGGTCGACGGAGGGGAAGAAGGACAGCCGGCGGATACCGCGGTCGGCGCCGAGGAAGTCCTCCACGAAGGCGTCGGCGGGCGCGCTGAGCAGGTCGGCGGGCGGGGCGAACTGCGCGAGCCGGCCCCCGGTGCGCAGCACGGCAACCCTCGTGCCGAGCTTGATCGCCTCGTCGATGTCATGCGTGACGAAGACGATGGTCTTGCCCAACTCGCCCTGGATGCGGAGGAGTTCGTCCTGCAGTCCTTTACGGACCACCGGGTCCACGGCGGAGAACGGCTCGTCCATCAGCAGCACCGGCGGATCGGCGGCGAGCGCCCGGGCCACGCCGACGCGCTGCTGCTGGCCGCCGGACAGCTGGTACGGGTACCGCTTTGCGAGCGAGGCGTCGAGCCCCACCCGCTCCATCAGCTCCGCGGCCCGGGCGCGGGCCTCCTTCTTGGGCGTGCCGAGCAGCCGGGGCACGGTGGCGATGTTGTCGAGGATGGTGCGGTGCTGGAAGAGCCCGGCGTGCTGGATGACGTAACCCATCGAACGGCGCAGGGTGTTGACCGGCTGCTGCCGGATGTCGGTGCCGTCGAGGAGGATGCTGCCCTCGGTGGGCTCCACCATCCGGTTGATCATCCGCAGGGTCGTCGTCTTGCCGCAGCCGGAGGGCCCGACGAGGACGGTGATCGCGCGATCCGGTATCTCCAGCGACAGCCGGTCGACCGCGACCGTTCCGTCCGGGTACCGCTTCGTGACTGACTCTATCCGTATCAAAACGCCGAATACCCTTCGGGTTTGGCTGATTTCCGCCCGTCTCCGGCCAAGTCGTCGGTGCGCAGGCCGTTGCGGAGAGAGTCTAGACCGCGAGTGTTTCAGCGTTTTGGCGGGTGAATGGCCAGGGTCCGTCCGGCGGACGGGCCCTAGGCCACCGGCAGTCCCGGTGTGCGGAGTACTCGGTGTGTGGTGTCGATCGCGAAGATCTCGCAGCCGGAGCGGGTGGCGGCCCAGGCCGGGCCGTCCGTGCCCAGGGCGAAGGCGGCCGTGGCGGTCGCGTCCGCCTCGGTCAGGGTCGGGGCCACCACGGTGAGGCTGAGCATTCCGGTCGCGGGGCGTCCGGTGCGGCCGTCGATGATGTGGTCGCCGCGCTCGTACCGCCCGGACGTCGCCACCGCCCCGTCGGTGACCGCCAGCACGGCACAGACTCGGTCGGCCTGTTCGGGGTGCCGTATCCCGACCCGCCAGGGCCCGCCGGAGACGACCACGTCACCACCGGCGTTGAGACAGAACCGGCGCGCCCCGGCAGCCGTCAGCAGCTCGGCCGCCCGCTGCACCGACCAGCCCTTGACCACCGCGCACGGATCGAAGCCCCGGCCGGGCAGCCGGACGTCGAAGGCGCCGCCGGTCGCGCGTCGCAGGTCCGCGCAGAGGCCGAGCACCTCCGTCAGATCCGCGCTCAGCTCGCCGTCCGCCACCTCGCCGCGCCCGTACCGGGACACCTCGCTGTCGGGCTTGAACGGGCTGAAGCGGGCGTCGACTTCGCGCAGCCAGGCGAAGACGGCGTCCGTGGCCGCCGCGAAGTCGCCCTCGGAGTCGCCCTCTGAGTCACCCTCGAAATCGTCCTCGAATTCGCCCTCGCCGTCGATCCGCAGCGAGACGGGGAACCCCATGACGTGTTCGACACGCCGCACGTCAGGAGGCCTTGGCGTCGATTGCGGCCTGGAGGGACTCCTTGTATCCCCGGCTCGTGACCGTGGCCCCGGACACCGAGTCGATGTGGGCGCTCTGCGCCTTCAGCGTCTCCGTGATCAGCTCCGGTACGGCCCACTTGGTCTGCGGATGGTGCGGCGCCTGCAGCATCCGCACGGACGCGATCCGGTCGCCCTGGAAGGTCACCTCCACCTGGAAGACACCCTTCACGGTGTCCACCGCGGTGCCCGGGACGACCTTCGAGGCCGAAGAGGACGACGAAGATGAAGAGGACGAAGAGGACGACGTCGGCGACGCGGACGACGAGGGAGAGGACGGCACGGAAGTCGGTGTCGACGCGGGCTGGGCGACGTCGGCGGTCCCGGTCGACGGCTGGTAGCGCCAGACCGGGATCAGACCCGCGACGGTCAGGAGGAAGACGGGAATGGCTCGCTTCACGGTGGGACGCCTCTCTCAGCCCGCGAGGCTGAAGCGCTCGAAGTGGATCTGCCGCTTGGGCACGCCCAGGTCGCCCAGGCTGCGCAGCACGGCGGTCATCATCCCGGGCGGCCCGCACAGGAAGACGTCCCGGTCGCCGATGTCCGGGACCAGCCGGGCCAGTTCGCGCGGGGCCAGCTTGTCGGGGACGATGGATCCGGTCACCAGGTGCAGCTCGGCTCCCTTGGTGAGGGCGAGGTCGCACAGCTCGTCGTAGAGGACGGCGTCGCGGTCGCTGGACACGCGGTAGATGACCACGGCGTGGCCCGTCAGGTCCTCCAGCAGCGCCCGGATCGGCGTGACGCCGACGCCGCCCGCGATCAGCACGGACTGCGGGCGGGAGCGGTGCAGCGTGGTGAAGGCGCCGTAGGGGCCCTCGGCGAAGACGCGGGTGCCCGGCTTGATGTGCCGCAGGGCGGCGCTGCCCGCGCCGGCCGCCTTCGCGGTGAGGCGCAGGGTGCGGCCGTCGGGAGCGGCCGACAGGGAGAACGGATTGGCCTGCCACCAGCGGTCCTTGGTGAGGAACCGCCAGAGGAAGAACTGCCCGGCCCGGGCGGGCAGCCTGTCCAGGTCGCGGCCGGTGACGTAGACGGAGACGACGTCGTCGGACTCGGGTACGACCGCCGACACACGCAACCGGTGTCGCAGGTTCCGCCACAGCGGCAGCACCATCCGGCCCAGCACCACCGAGCCGAGGGCCACGCCCCACACCGTGTACCAGTAGGTCGTCGCGGCCGGCGACGAGGTGAAGGTCGTACCGACGGCGACCTGGTGGGTGAAGGCGAGGACCACGGCGACATAGGTGTACAGGTGGATGAAGTGCCAGGTCTCGTAGGCCAGCCGGCGCCGGGCCCAGCGGCCCGAGACGGCGCCGACCACGACGATCAGCGCGAGCGCGACGATGGCGCGCAGCACGCCCTCGGTGGTCTCGGCGAGGTTCACCAGCTGGTTCACCGGGTCCATCGAGGACGCCTCGGCGTAGCCGAAGGTGATGAACACGGCGTGCGTGAGCAGGGTCCACAGGATGCCGAAGCCGGTGCGGCGGTGCCAGGAGGTCAGCCGGTCCATGCCGATCCGGCGGTCCAGCCAGGGCATCCGGGCCACCAGCAGCAGCTGGAACGCCATGAGGAGGGCGCCGTACAGACCGGCGAGGCGGCCGAACACGATCAGCGGGTTCGAGGCGAAGCCGGCCTGGACGAAGAACCAGGCGACCACCGCCGCGTTGGCGGCGAGCAGGGCGTACAGGCCGGTACGGGCCACGACCCGGGGGGGTATCGAAGTGACGGGTGCGGGACGGGTCTGGAGGGTCGTCACGGACGGCAGCTCCTTGATCGGGTCCTGGGTGACGAGCTTCGCGCGCGGTTGCTGTCGTTCTCCTGTCGGACGACTTTCACTTGAGTATCGATATGGCCGGCGGGGGCCGGCAGCCCGGACGGGGCCGAACGGGTGGCGCAGGATGGGCGGGTGGAGAAAGTACGCCTGCTGGTCGTGGACGACGACCCGCCGATCGCCGACCTGGTGGCCACGGTCGCCCGGTACGAGGGCCGGGAGGCGGCCTGCGCCTACTCGGGCGAGGAGGCGCTGCGCCGTGCCGCCGAGTTCGGCCCGGACATCGTGGTCCTTGACCTGATGCTGCCGGACGTGGACGGTTTCGGCGTCCTGGACCGGCTGCGCCGCTCGGGGACGATGGTGCCGGTGGTGTTCCTCACGGCGCGTGACGGCGTCGCGGACCGGGTCGCGGGCCTGACCCGGGGCGGGGACGACTATCTGGTCAAGCCGTTCGCGGTGGAGGAGCTGCGCACGGCCTTCAACACCATGCTGGAGCACATCGACGACTCTCTCGCGGTGCGCGCGGAGGCCGAACGGCGGCTGCGCCGGTTCGTCGCGGACGCCTCCCACGAACTGCGCACCCCGCTGATGTCGGTGCGCGGCTACGCCGACCTGTTCCAGTACGCGTCCGCCGGCGAACCCGCCGAACGGGACCGCCATCTGGCCCGGCTGCGTTCCGAGGCCGCCCGGATGGGCGTCCTCCTGGACGAACTGCTGCGGCTCGCCCGGCTGGACGCGGCCGAGGTCGAGACACCGCTGCGGTGCGCCGACACCGACCTGACGGAGCTGGTGCGCGAGGCCGCGGACGCCTTCCGCGCGAGCCACCCCGGCCACCCGCTGACCATGGGCACCGGCACCGGGCCGGTACGGCTTCACCTGGACCCGGTGCGCATCCGCCAGGTCCTGGACAACCTGCTCACCAACGCGGCCGTACACACCCCGCCCGGCACGGAGGTCGCCCTGACGGTCTCGGCCGATGCCGCCGGCGTGTACGTACGGGTCGCCGACGCGGGCCCCGGGATCCCCGAAACCGAACGAGCCCGGGTCTTCGACCGCTTCTACCGCGTGGACAAGGCCCGCAGCCGCGACCGGGGCGGCGGCTGGGGTTGTGTCGGTGGCGAGGGCCTTGACGGAGGCACACGGCGGAAGCCTGCGGCTGGAAAGGGAGACCGGCTTGACGGCGTTCACGCTGCGACTGCCGGTGACCGCGGCGCCCTAGGGGCGCGGGGCTGTTTCGATATGCGGCTCTGCCGCGTGGGCGCGAGGACCACCTACGGACCGTCAGCCGGCGCTACGGCGTGTCCGCGTCAGCCAAACCCCCCTGTCGACTGTGAGGCCGCGCGGCCAGCGCGGCGACATCGTCCTCCGCGTGCCGCGCGTCCAGCCGGCTGAGGATGGTGTCCAGGACGTCTTCGAGCCCGCCCCCGACGGGGAAACGGACGGCGGACAGCCGGGCCAGAGACCGGTCGATGTCCTCACCGCGGCGTTCCACCAGCCCGTCGGTGAACAGCAGCAGCGTCTCCCCCGCGCCCAGCGGATGTGTGGCCATGTCATAGCCCCCGAGCCCCGTGCCGAGCGGCGGCCCCACGGGGACGGACAGCAGTGAGGCCTCACCGCCGGAGGTGATCCGCACGGGCGGCAGATGCCCCGCGCTGGCCAGCGTGACCTGGTGGCGCCCCGGGTCGACCCGGGCGAGCAGACAGGTGGCGGGCCGCAGCTCGGCCTCCTTGGAAGCGATCTCGTCCATCTGCCGCAGCACCCGGTGCGGGGGCAGGTCGGCGGAGGCGATGTAGCGCAGCGAGGAACGGTAGGCGTTCATGTCGACGGCGGCCTCCAGGCCGTGCCCCATGACGTCGCCGACCACCAGCAGAGTCCGCCCGAAGTGCAGCCGTACCGTCTCGCACCAGTCGCCGCCGACCAGGACGCCGCCGCCGGCCGGCAGATAGCGGATGGCGATGTCGAGGTTGGGGTGCGGGCGGCCGGGCTCGGAGAGCAGGGCACGCTGCAGGTCACCGGCGGTCCGATTGACGGCCTCATAGTCGCGCGCGTGCCGGATGTGGGAGGCGGCGCGCTCGGCGAGCAGGCTGAGCAGCTCGCCCTCCGCGGGGCGCAGCGGCGGCCCGGAGCGCGCCCACACCAGGACGCCGTACACGTCGTCGCCGCTGGTCAGCGGCGCGCACAGGGCGGCCCGCGGCCGGGGGCCCGCCGCGTACTCCAGCCAGGGCTCCGGCTCCACGCCGAGCGCAGGTACGCCCGCCTCACGGGCCACCGCGGCGGCCCAGCGGGCGTCGGGCAGCGCGTCGGCGTCCCCGGTGATCGCCTCGTACCCGGAGACGGTCTGGCCGGTCCGGCGCATCACCGCCGCGGTGCCGCCGGCCAGCCGTACGGCGACCCGGGTCAGCTCGGCGCAGGTCTTGGCCTCGTCGAGGGTCGTGCCGATCCCGGCCAGTGCGTCCCGCAGCACCCTCAGCCGCGCGCCGGCCGCCTCGGCAGAGGCAGCCGGGACACCCTCCGCCGCATCTGCGGATCCTGTGGAATCCCCGGACGGCGCGGAGCCCTCGTGGCCGGCGCCGCTCTCGCGGTGGTGGCCGCTGCCGGCGGGCACAGGCCTGCGATGGGACTGAATCCAGCGCGCCACACCCAACACCCTCACAGAATCTCAAACCGGGGCAAGTGGGGCACGAGCCTCATGCATCCCAGCGCCCTCGGGAGCCCCGTGCGAGGGTGTGGGCCGGGTGCCTCACCGCGTGGCCGGGGTGCCGTCCGGCGCGGTCAGGGCGTGCGGGGGAGGCGCTCGGTGCCGTCCGCACCGGCCATCCGGAGGGCGCACCGGTCGGTGCCCTCGCGGTGCCCGGAGCAATCCGCCTGCGTGGCCTGAGCGGGTGCGCGGTGCGGGCAGCCCCGCACCCGGATCGTGGCTGCCGTCCCCGCCCACGCTCCGCCGCCTCTCCCGCTCCGATTCCCGATGGCGTACATATTCGACCGAGCGGGCCCTGTCTGACATCTCTTTTGCCAGATTCGGGATGTCGATTGATCGTGCCTCTCGGCATCGATCAATCGACCCGGCGCGATCCGGCGCGATCAGGCCTCGTCGGGCGTCAGCCGCAGCGAGATGGAGTTGATGCAGTACCGCTGGTCGGTCGGGGTCGGGTAGCCCTCGCCCGCGAAGACATGACCGAGATGCGAGCCGCAGCGGGCGCAGCGGACCTCGGTGCGGACCATGCCGTGGGAGCGGTCCTCGATGAGTTCCACGGCGTCGCTGTCCTTGGGGTCGAAGAAGCTCGGCCAGCCGCAGTGCGACTCGAACTTCGTTTCCGAGGTGAACAGTTCGGCACCGCAGGCGCGGCAGGAGTAGACGCCCTTCGTCTTGGTGTCCGTGTACTCACCGGTGAAGGCCGGCTCGGTGGCGGCCTGGCGCAGCACGGCGTACTCGGCCGGGTTCAGCTCCGCGCGCCACTCCTCGTCCGGCTTCTCGACGTCGTACGACATGAGCCTCAGCCCCTTTACTGCTGCGACAGGCGGTCCAGGATCAGCGGGCCCAGGTCGGTCACGTCGCCCGCGCCCATGGTGAGAACGAGATCACCGGGCTTCGCCATTCCCGCGATCACCGCGGGGCTCTCGGCCTTGTCGTGCACGGCGGTGACGTCGGCACCGGCGGCGCGCGCGGCCTCGATGATCAGCTCGCTGGTCACGCCGGGGATCGGGTCCTCGCGGGCCGGGTAGATGTCGAGGACCACCGAGGCGTCGGCGAGGGCCAGCGCCTGGCCCATCTCCTTGCCCAGCTCCTGGGTGCGGGAGAACAGGTGCGGCTGGAAGACGACGAGGATGCGGGAGTCGCCGGCGGCGGCGCGCATGGCCTCCAGGTCGGCGGTCATCTCGGTGGGGTGGTGGGCGTAGGAGTCGATCACCTGGACGCCGGCCGCCTCGCCCTTGAGCTGCAGGCGCCGCTTGACCCCGGTGTAGGCGGCCAGCGCGGGCGCCAGCTCCGCGGCCGGGATACCGAGCGCGGCACCGGCGGCGAGCGCGGCGACGGCGTTGAGGGCGTAGTGCCGGCCCGGCACGGACACGGTGAAGGTCAGCTCCTGCCCGTCCAGCACCGCGGTGACCCGGCTCTTCAGCCCCTGGGGTACGACAGCCGTGACCCGCACGTCGGCGTCCCCGGCCTCGCCGTACGTCACGGTCTTCACCGAACCCGCGAGCCGCCGGGTCAGCTCCCGCGCGCCCTCGTGGTCGGCGGAGACGACGAGCGTGCCGCCGGGCACGATCTTCCCGGCGAAGGTCTCGAAGGACTCGTAGATCTCGTCCATCGAAGCGTAGTTGGCGTGGTGGTCCAGCTCGACGTTGAGGACGATGGCGACTTCGGGCGCGTACTTGTGGAAGCTGCGGTCGCTTTCATCCGCCTCGGCGACGAAGATGTCGCCCTCGCCGTGCAGCGCGTTGGAGCCGGGCGCGTCCAGGTCGCCGCCGATGGCGTACGACGGCTGCAGGCCCAGCTCGGAGAGGGAGACGGCCAGCATCGAGGTGGTCGTCGTCTTGCCGTGGGTACCGGCCACGGCGATCGGCCGCAGCCCCTCCATCAGCGCGGCGAGCGCGTCGGAGCGGTGCACCACCGGGATGCCCAGCTCGGCCGCGCGGGCCAGCTCGGGGTTGTCCTTGCGGATCGCCGACGACACGACGACGCAGCTCGCGTCGTCGGCGAGGTGCTCCGTGGCGTGCCCGATGTGCACGGTGACCCCGAGCGCCCGCAGCGCCTCCGCGGTCGCCGACTCCTTCGCGTCGCTCCCGGCCACCTCGGCCCCACGCTGCGCGAGGATCTTGGCGATCCCCGACATCCCGGCGCCGCCGATGCCGATGAAGTGCGGTCGGTCCATGGCGGTAGGAAGGCCGGGTGCCATGCGTTTCTCCCCAGAGACGGTGCGTGCGAGCGGCCCTAGCCTATGCGCTGAAGCTCCGGGCTCCTTGCAGCGAGGGGCAAGACTGCCGGCCTGAGGGGCGCGGGGCTGTATCCGATATGCGGCTACCGCCGCGTGGGCGCGAGCAACCACAGCGCACCCGCACCCGCGAGTGCGCCGGCCCTCGACGGCGCTCATCCGGCCGACCCGGCGGAGCGTCTACGCCTTGCTGTGCGAGAACAGCTTGAGCACCGGCACACCCACCTTGTGCCGAGCCCGGGAAGCCCAGTCCCGGTGGAAGAACTCCTCCACGTAATGCGGATCCGTCAGCACGATCACCTCGTCGGCGGACACCTCGGCGCAGAGCGACTTCAGCGCATCCAGCGGATGA
>NZ_CM002285.1:2099299-2102140 GCF_000497445.1 Streptomyces roseochromogenus subsp. oscitans DS 12.976
TCCTCGACCAACCGCCCCTCCGCCCGGCTCCCCGCCGCCCGCAGGGCCTGCACGGACACGTCGAGAGCCTGCTGCCCGACGCTCCTGGCGTCCTCCCCCTCCGGGGTCTCCCGCTCGCGCACCGCCTCGTCGAGTTCGCCGAGCGCGATGTCGTCGATGGCCCGCAGCAGGCGGTCCGCCTGGTCGCCGCGCGGCTGGAGGAGCACGTGGAAAGTGACCGGCTCGTCCCCGTGCAAGGTGGTGACGAACTCCACGTCGGCGGACGTCAAGGCCTTCTCGATCATCAGAACGCTTGTGAACACCGAACGCCTCTTCTCCTCCGTGGGCCCTGACGAGGCCCGTGCGGAAACCATCCTGCCCCGTGATCGCACGAGTTCTGCCGGACTAAGTGTGCCCTCCGGAAGCTAAACGGAACGGTAGATTCCGCTGATTTCAGGAGCGACGGTAGCGGCCGAACAGAAATCCGGCCTCTTCGAGGAGGGACACGAGCTCGAACCGGCGCGGCACGGCGACCGAGGGTCCCCCGGCGACGCGCTGTGCGTCGCCCGCCGTGAGCATGGGCGAGAGGGTCAGGCACATCTCGTCCAGCACCCCGGCGGCGATCAGCTGGCCGAGCAGCCGGGGACCGCCCTCGGTGAGCAACCGGGTGTGGCCGAGGCCGGCGAGGGCGCGCACCGCGCGCGCGGGCTCGATGCCCCTGCCCTCACCGGCGATCACCACCGTGGCCCCGGCCTTCTCGGCGGCGGCGATCCGGCCGGGTGCGGCCGCGGCTCCGGTCAGGATCAGCGTGGGCACCAGGGGCGAGGTGTACAGCGGGAGCGAGAAGTCCAGCTCCAGGCTCGCGGAGACGACGGCGATCGCCGGGGCCGGGGCCTGTCCGGCGGCCTCGCGGGCCGCAGCGAACTCGGCACGCGCGCGTGCCGGGCGGTACCCCTCCTGACGTACCGTTTCCGCGCCCACCACGATCACATCCGCGAGTGCCCGCAGCGTGCCGAAGATCCGCATGTCGGCGGCGCTGGAGATGGGCTGGGAGCGCCCCTCGTGCTGGGCGGCGCCGTCGAGCGTGGAGACCATGTTGGCCCGCAGCCACGGCCTGGGGGCGCCCGGCACCGGCTCGGGGTAGGCGTAGGCGGCGGCCAGTTCGGCGAGACTCCACTCACGATCGACGAGCGCGGCGGCAACGGACACCCCGGGCACATCCGGCACCCGAGTCCCTGCCGCCTCCCTCGCCCCCTCCCCCTCGGGCGCCCCGCCGGAGGCCCGGGCTGCTGTTTCGTCGGTCACAGGGAACAGGCGTCGCATGTCGTGCAGTGTGACACGGCGCTTAGCATGGGTAACCGTGTCGTCCTCCATAGCCGCCTCCGGACCCAGCCCTGTGACCGACGCGGGCCCCCTCTCCCTGTGCGCCCGTGAGCCGCGTGTCCCCGCGGACCGGCTGGTCGCCGAGATGGTGCCGCCGCCGCGCTTCGACTCGGTCCGCTTCTCGACGTACATACCGGACCCGAACCAGCCCAGCCAGACCGAGGCCGTACGGGTCCTCGGGGGCTTCGCGGGCGGGCTCGGCGGCGCACACGCCTCCGGCGCCGGCCGGCGCGGCCTCTTCGGCTTCGGCAGACCCAAGGCACCCAAGACCCCGGCCGGCCCGCGCGGGGTCTACCTGGACGGCGGTTACGGCGTCGGAAAGACCCACCTGCTCGCCTCCCTGTGGCACGCCACCCCAGCCGAGCCCGCCCGCAAGGCGTTCGGCACCTTCGTGGAGCTGACGAACCTGGTCGGCGCCCTCGGCTTCCAGCAGACGGTGCAGACCCTCTCCGGCCACCGCCTGCTGTGCATCGACGAGTTCGAGCTGGACGACCCGGGCGACACGGTCCTGGTGTCGACGCTGCTCGGCAAGCTGGTCGAGGCGGGCGTCGCACTCGCCGCCACCTCCAACACGCTGCCCGGCAAGCTGGGCGAGGGCCGGTTCGCGGCGGCCGACTTCCTGCGCGAGATACAGGGGCTGTCGGCCCGCTTCCGCACCCTGCGCATCGACGGCGAGGACTACCGCCACCGCGGGCTGCCCGAGGCGCCGAAGCCCTTCACCGATGAAGAGGTGACGAAGGCGGCGTACGCCACCGAAGGCGCCTCGCTGGACGACTTCCCGCATCTGCTGGAGCACCTGGCCAAGGTGCACCCGAGCCGGTACGGCGCACTGACCGACGGGCTGAGGGCGGTCTGCCTCACCGATGTGCGGCCGGTGCCGGACCAGTCGACCGCGCTCAGGCTCGTGGTACTCGCGGACCGGCTCTACGACCGCGAGGTCCCGGTGCTGGCCTCGGGGCTGCCGTTCGACCGGCTGTTCAGCGAGGAGATGCTGAACGGCGGCTACCGCAAGAAGTACTTCCGCGCGATATCCCGGCTCACCGCGCTGGCCCGCGACGCCAAGGGGCTCGTGGGCTCCTAGTCACTCACCGACCCCTAGTCAAGAGCCAGATCACGCCACGCGACCGGCACTTTTCACGCTCTCTTGCGCTCGTAACGCGTAGTTAACCCTGCAAAGGACTTTGCAGGGTTAATGTGTTTCTTGACCAGCCATTGACCAATGCTTGGCGCGGGCGAGAGGCGTGGACTTCCGGAAGGGGGGCGCATGTTCCGAGGTACGACGGCCCGGACCGTGCTCGCCTCCTTTGCCGTCGCCCTGCTCGCGCTGCTGTTCTTCGCCTCCGCGGAAACCTTCACACGTGCGCACACGCTCGGTGAAGCGCGGGCCAAAGCCGAACCCGGGATCACCTCCCCGGCGAAGCCGGCGCGCGACGGGTCCGAAACACTCCGCACCCCGGGCTGCCCGGGCGCGCCCGCGGG
>NZ_CM002285.1:2102951-2111289 GCF_000497445.1 Streptomyces roseochromogenus subsp. oscitans DS 12.976
GCCCACACCCCGGCAGCACTCCAGGTCTTCCGCTGCTGACCGGCACCCGCTCTCCCCCCACAACCGTCGTTCAAGTCCGACGCGCCCGTGCAGGCGCGCCAGGAGGAACCCACACATATGCAGCCCCTCATCGACAACGCCCGTACCTTCGGACAGCGCCCTGAGGAGTTCGCCAAGCTCGCCGAAGGCCAGTCCCCGCAGGTCCTGTTCATCACCTGCTCCGATTCCCGGGTCGTCCCGGCCCTGATCACGGGCGCCCGCCCCGGCCAGCTCTTCGAGCTGCGCACCGCGGGCAACATCGTCCCGCCCCACACCTCGCTCCACCCCACGAGCGAGGCCGCCACCATCGAGTACGCCGTCGAGGTGCTCGGCGTCCGCGACATCGTCGTCTGCGGTCACTCGCACTGCGGTGCCGTCGGCGCGCTGGTGCGCGGCGACGATCTGACGGCCGTACCCGCCGTGCGTGACTGGCTCGCGCACGCCACCCCGCGCCCGGCCGGCGTGGCCGAGGACCCGGAGGTCGCCGAGGGCGTACAGGCCCACGCCCTGACCCAGTTGCTGCGGCTGCGCTCGTACCCGTGCGTCGAGCGGAAACTGGCGGTGGGTCAACTCGGCCTGCACGCCTGGTACTACGAGGTGCATACCGGAGCCGTACGGGCGCACCGCCCGCAGACCGACACCTTCGAGTCCCTGTGAGCGCGCCGATGACCAGCGACAGCACCAGCCTCATATCCCGCTTCCCGTATCTGCGGCAGGACTTCGCCGCATCCCTCGTCGTCTTCCTGGTCGCGCTGCCGCTGTGCGTGGGCGTGGCCGTCGCCTCCGGGGTCCCGGCCGAACTCGGCATGATCACCGGCATCGTGGGCGGACTCGTCACCGGGCTGATGCGCGGCAGCAGCCTGCAGGTGTCGGGTCCGGCGGCCGGCCTGACCGTGCTCGTCTTCGAGGCGGTAAAGGAGTTCGGGCTGCCCGCGCTCGGCGTGGTCGTGCTCGCCTCCGGAGTCCTCCAGATGGGCATGGGCCTGCTGCGGCTGGGCCGCTACTTCCGCGCCATCTCGGTCTCCGTCGTGGAGGGAATGCTGGCCGGAATCGGACTGGTGCTCGTCGCCGGGCAGTTGTACCCGGCGCTGGCGACCAAGGCCCCCGATTCCGGACCGGCCAAGATCGCCGGGCTGCCCGGGGCGTTCCTGGACGCCTTCGGCGACGGCAGGGCCGTGGCCTCGCTCGCGGTGTGCGCGGGCACGATCGCGGTGCTGCTGCTGTGGCGGCACATCCCGGCGAGCGGGCGTACGCTGCCCGGTCCACTGGCCGCGGTCGGCCTGGCCACGGTGGCCGCGTTCGCGCTGGACCTGCCGGTGGCGACGGTGGAGGTGCGGGGCCTGCTGGGCGCCGTACAGCCGCCGCCGCTCAGCGCGTTCGGCGAGCTGGCGGGTGTCGGGCTGCTCGGCACGATCGTCGCCTTCACACTGATCGCCTCCGCCGAGTCGCTGTTCAGCGCGGCCGCCGTGGACCGGCTGCACACCGGGCCGCGCACCGAGTACGACAAGGAGTTGCTCGCCCAGGGCGCCGGCAACACGGTGTGCGGGCTGCTGGGCGCGCTGCCGATGACCGCGGTGATCGTGCGCAGCGCGGCCAACGTCCAGGCGGGCGCCCGTACGAAGGCCTCGCGGGTGCTGCACGGGATGTGGCTGCTGCTGTTCGCGGCGCTGCTGCCGGACGTGCTGGCCTACATACCGATCCCGGCGCTCGCGGGCATCCTGATCCACTCGGGCGCCAAGCTGGTCCCGGTGCGGACGCTGGCCGGGCTGTGGCGCGAGCACCGGGGCGAGGCGCTGATCCTGTCCGTCACCGCCCTGTCCATCGTGGCGGTCAGCATGTTCGAAGGGGTGCTGATCGGTCTCGCCCTGGCCGTGGTCAAGACGGCCTGGGAGGCCTCGCACGTCAAGCTGGAGGTGATCGACAAGGGCGCGGGCCCGGTCGACGTCCATGTCGCGGGCAACGCGACCTTCCTGCGGCTGCCGAAGATCCTGGACAGCCTGGAGTCGCTCCCCGAGGACCGCCCGGTCCGCCTGGACCTGTCCGGCCTGCACCACCTCGACCACGCCTGCCGTACGGCCCTGGAGAACTGGGCGGAACGGCACGGCGCGGCGGGGAAGGAACCGGTGCGGGTGACGGCGGCCCAGGCCGTCTGACGGCCGCTGTCTCCGGGCCGGGACGCCGACGCCCCTCGGCATCCCGGCCCGGTCCGCCCGGACCCCTCGGCAGAGCGGCCCAACCGGCTTATGGTTGCAGCAGCGGACAAAAGCGGACCTCTCCGTGAGGAGGTCACCATGCTCCAGGAGCTGCTGGGCGCGATCGCGGCGGCGGGTTCCGCCGGTGTGATCTATCTGGCCATGGCGGCGCGCGTGGTCAAGCAGTACGAACGCGGTGTGCTGTTCCGGCTCGGACGCGTCACCAGAGATGCACGGACGCCGGGTTTCACGCTGATCATCCCCTTCGTGGACCGGCTGCAGAAGGTCAACATGCAGATCGTGACGATGCCGATCCCGGCCCAGGAGGGCATCACGCGCGACAACGTCACCGTCCGTGTGGACGCGGTCGTCTACTTCAGGGTGATCGACGCGGAGAGCGCCCTGGTGAAGGTCGAGGACTACAAGTTCGCGGTGTCGCAGATGGCCCAGACGTCCCTCAGGTCGATCATCGGCAAGAGCGACCTGGACGATCTGCTCTCCAACCGCGAGAAGCTCAACCAGGGGCTGGAGCTGATGATCGACAGCCCGGCCGTCGGCTGGGGCATCCAGGTCGACCGGGTGGAGATCAAGGACGTCTCCCTGCCGGACACGATGAAGCGGTCCATGGCCCGCCAGGCAGAGGCCGACCGGGAGCGCCGGGCCCGGATCATCAACGCCGACGCCGAGCTCCAGGCCTCCAAGAAGCTGGCCGAGGCCGCGCAGCAGATGGCCGACACCCCCGCCGCGCTGCAGCTGCGGCTGCTCCAGACGGTGATGGCGGTCTCCGCCGAGAAGAACTCCACGCTGGTCCTGCCCATCCCGGTGGAGCTGCTGCACTTCCTGGAGCGAGGCAACCAGCAGCACGTGCCGAACGGTGACGGAGAACGCCCGTCGGACTAGGGTCCGTCCGGCGGGTCAGGTCGCGGGAAATCGACGGCGCGGATGGGCGTGCCGGCCCCCGCGTCTGCGACAGGATCCGCCGGACATGCCCTAGCGTGCCGGGCATGCGCAGGAGTTGGGTGATGGCCGTGGCCGCGGCGGCCGCGATGAGCGTCGTAACGGGCTGCGGGGACAGCGGCGGCAAACAGGGCGCCACGCCCTCCCCCACCGTCGGCCGGCAGCTGACCGTCACCAGCACCGCGTACGGCGACGGCGGCACCATCCCGCGCCGCCACACCTGCGACGGCGCGGACGTGTCGCCCCCGTTGGCCCTCACCGCCGTACCCCCGCACACGGCCTCGCTGGCCCTGCTTCTGCAGGACCCCGACGCCCCGCACGGCACGTTCACGCACTGGCTGGCGTGGGGCATCGACCCGCACACGAGGCAACTGGCCGCCGGGGAACATCCGCAGGGAGCGACCGAGGGCCGCAACGACTTCAAGAGGCCCGGCTACGGCGGCCCCTGCCCACCGCGCGGAGACCGCCCGCACCACTACGTCCTCACGGTCTACGCCACCGACCGCCGACTGTCGCTCGCGGCAGGGGCCTCGCCTGCCGACCTGCTGCGGGCGCTGTCCGGTCACACCCTCGCCGCAGGCACGCTGACCGGCCGATACGGGCGCAGATAGTCCCACGAATTACGGCGCGTCGCTGTCCGTTTTGGGCGATTTTAATACTAATCTCCGTGACTGTAAGAGGTCGATCTGTTGCAGACCGCTTCCGCTCTCACACCATGGAGATGACATGCACAGACTTCGCAGGGCCGCCGTTCTGGTCGCAGCTCTCAGCACCGTCGGACTCGCAACCGCCGGCACCGCGTACGCCGGCGGCGAAGGCGGGCACGAGCACGGCGACATGCAGAGCTCCCAGTGTAAGGACCACGACCTGAATCTCGACGTCCTCGGCGAGGTCGGGATCCTCAACGGCCTGCTCGGCAACGCGCTCAACGGCGAGGGTGACCCCGGTGCACAGGGCACCCACATCGGCTCGACCATGGGCTGCAACAACAGCGCCGACTGAGCGGCCCACTCAGATGCCCTTGACGGCGGAAGACGATGGTGGGCCTGGCGTCCGGTGGGCCGGGCGGCCTCCGCACCGCCGGCAGGGGAATGCGTGGCGACCTCACGCGCGCGCGGACGAGTCCGTGAGCGAGTTCCGTAGGTGCGCGTGAGGTCGCCACGCCGTCGACGGCAGCGGAGTGCCGATACGCGCTCCGCTGCCGCTTCCGTTTGAGCACCGGCGAACACCCGGCCGCCGGAGCACAGGAATCCGCGAGAACGCCGCCGTGCGGGTGACCGTGACGCGGCCCGCCGAACATATCGACATATAGACGATCATTCAGTCCTATTTTCATATGGTGATCCCACGACTACGCCATATCACCACCGTCTGTGCCCTGGGCGCGGCTCTCGCCGCCTGCGGTACCGCGGACCCCGCGGGCGGTGCCCGCCCGGCCCCGGCCAAGTCCCCCGTCTCCGCCTCCCCGTCCGCCTCGCACCCGCCCGTGCTGGCCCCCGGCCCCGGCGGCCTGACCCCGGTCTTCGAGCACGGCCCGCGCTCCCTGGGCAAGACCGTCGCGCTGACCTTCGACGCCGACATGACCTCCGACGAGGGTCCCCGTGCCGCCGCCGGCGAGCACTTCGACAACCCGGATCTCATCGGCGCCCTGCGGGCGCTGAAGGTGCCGGCGACGATCTTCATGACCGGCCGCTGGGCCGACGAGTACCCGACCGAGGCCCGCAGCCTCGGCCACGACCCGCTGTTCGAGGTCGCCAACCACTCCTACAGCCATTACGCGTTCACCGACGACTGCTACGGCCTGCCGACGATCGGAGCCGGAAACATGCGGACGGATGTGGAGCGGGCGTACGCCTCCCTGCATCAGGCGGGCGTGCCGCACGCGCTGCCCTACTTCCGCTTTCCCGGCGGCTGTTACGACAAGCGGGCGCTGCGCACGCTGAGCGGGCTCGGGTTGACCGCGGTGCAGTGGGACGTGGTGAGCGGCGACGCGTTCGCCACGGACGCCGACGCCGTCACCCAGCAGGTGCTGGACGGGGTGAAGCCCGGCTCGGTGGTCATCATGCACTGCACCCTCAGCGCCGCCCCGACCACCGAGCAGGTCGTCCGCGCGGTCGTCCCGGAACTGCGCCGACGCGGCTACCGGTTCGTGAAGGTCTCCGACCTGATCGGCGCGAGCAGCGGACACCGCTGAGCGGCCCGGGCTGGAGACATGAGCGACGAGGACGACAGGACCTACTGAACGATCGTCGACGCCACACAGCCACCGAAGGCCGCCGGCCCGTCTCCGAACCGGTGACCAAGCCGTTGGCGGCGGTAGCCTCATATCAGCCGTTGGCGGCGGTAGCCGCATATCAGACACAGCCCTGCGCCCCTTAGGGTTGGCCGGTGTGAGCCAAGTTTTGCCGTCCCCCGGAGACAGCCCCTTCCAGGCCGAGCGGAATACGCGCGACGAAGCACCCCAGTTCGTGCTGCCCCTCGTCGTACGGATCGAGCGGGGTGCGCCGCCCGCGCGTACCGATGCGCTGGAGACGGCTGCCCGGGCGGTGCTCGTGCTGCTCGCGGACGAGCGGGCGCACGGGGACGGTGAGTGGGCCGAGGCCGTGCGGAGCTGGGAGGACGCGCGGATCCGGAAGGTCGTGCGGCGGGCCCGGGGCACCGAGTGGCGGCGGGCCGAGGCGCTGCCCGGGATCACGGTGACCGGAAAGTCCGCACAGGTGCGGGCCTTCCCGCCGATCCCGCTCGACGGCTGGCCCAAGGACCTGGCCAAGCTGCAGGTGTCGGGCACCGAGCTGGAGGACCCGGAGCCGCCCGTCGCCGCCGGCCCGGCGCAGCCCGTGCTGTGGCTGAACCCGGAGCTGGAGATGTCGGCCGGGAAGGCGATGGCCCAGGCCGGGCACGGCGCCCAGCTGGCCTGGTGGGCGCTGTCCGACGCGGAGCGCACCGCCTGGCGGGACGCGGGTTTCGCGCTGAACGTCCGCAGCGCCGACCCCGCCGACTGGAACCGGCTGACCGGCAGCGGGCTGCCGGTGGTACGGGACGCCGGCTTCACGGAGATCGCGCCGGGCTCCTGCACGGTCGTCGCCGACCACCCCGCGCTGCGCTAGGAGAGACGGATGACGCGGGTCGACGGGCGGGTCGAGCGGGGCAATCGCACCCGTCGGCTGGTGCTGCGCCGCACGGTGGACATCGCCTCGGTCGAGGGTCTGGAGGCGCTCACCGTCGGCCGGCTCGCCGCCGAGCTGGAGCTGAGCAAGAGCGGGGTGTTCGCGCTCTTCGGTTCCAAGCAGGAACTGCAGCTGGCCACGGTGCAGGAGGCGGCGCGGATCTTCACCGAGCGGGTGCTCCGTCCTGCCGCCGAGAGCCCGGCAGGCGCCGGCCGGGTGTGGCGGCTGTGCGAGCTGTGGCTGGAGTACTCGCGCGGCCGGGTCTTCCCGGGCGGCTGCTTCTTCTACGGCGCCATGGCCGAGTTCGACGCGCGGTCCGGCCCCGTGCACGACGCCGTGGTCCGCGCGCAGCGCGACTGGTCGGCCCATGTCGAGCGCACGATCCGGGAGGCGCGTGCGGCGGGTGAGCTGCGCGCCGACACGGATGTCCCGCAACTCGCCTTCGAACTGGTGGCATTGCTGGAGACGGCGAACGCCCTGTCGGTCCTGCACGACGAGGAGACCGCGTACCGCAGGGCCCGGGTGGGTATCGCGGCACGACTGCGCGCTGCTGCCGTGGACGGGGTCCCGCTCCTCCAAGTCCCCTGACCTGGCTGCCCCCTGGGAGCACGACTGGTTGCACAGCTGCCAAAAAATAAGCACGATCGTTCGCTTTGTTTTGTGCTCGGGCCATGACTGCGACCGGAGCGGACTTCGTGGAACTCGATGACCGCGCAGCACCTGGGGTTCGCCGCGGCGGCGCGCGGAGCGGGGCGGGAGCCGGATCACTGACGGGAGGACGAGGAGATGAGCGAGCCCGCCGGGGCACACCGGTCGGCCGCCGTCACAGTCCTCTCGGCCTTCGCGGAACCGGGCGTGAGGGAACGGGAGTTCGCGCCGCCGAATCTGGGCGGCGTTCGGGGTGGCCGAGGGGTCGGCTTCCACTTCGTCGACTATGTGGTGCATGCCTGGGACGTCGCCGCCACCCTGGGCACCACGGTGACATTCCCCGAGCACGTCCTCGTCTCCGCGCCGGCCGTGGCCGGCACGGGGCTGAAGCTCAAATGTTGCTCTGAACACGCCCCGGAGGTGATTCGGGTCCGGCCGTCGGGGCCATACGTCCGTCATTCGCGGGAGGGACTCGTCGTTCGAAGGAGGGGGAGCCATGCGCCGACTGGGCACGGGGATCGGCTGGCGGCCGGAGATCGCGGACGCCGTGGAGCGCATGCCGGGCATCGACTGGGTGGAGGTCGTGGCGGAGAACGTCTGCCCCGGCCACCTTCCGGAGTCGCTGCTACGGCTGCGCGAGCGCGGGGTGACGGTGATCCCGCACGGCGTCTCCCTGGGCCTGGGCGACGCCGACCGCCCCGATGCGGGCCGCCTGACGGCGCTGGCGGAGCGCGCGGAGGCCCTCGGCTCCCCCCTGGTCACCGAGCACATCGCGTTCGTCCGCGCGGGCGGCCCGCTCACCGCCTCCCCCCGGCTGGAGGCCGGGCATCTGCTGCCGGTGCCGCGCACCAGGGACGCCCTGGACGTGCTGTGCGAGAACGTGCGCATCGCACAGGACGCCCTTCCGGTGCCGCTGGCCCTGGAGAACATCGCCGCGCTGTTCTCCTGGCCGGGCGAGGAGCTGACCGAGGGGCAGTTCCTGTCCGAGCTGGTCGAGCGCACCGGCGTACGACTGCTGATCGACGTGGCCAACCTGCACACCAATCATGTCAACCGGGGCGAGGACCCGGGGCAGGCGCTCGCCGAGCTGCCGCTGGAGGCACTCGCCTACGTCCATGTCGCGGGCGGCTTCGAGCGTGACGGCGTCTGGCACGACAGCCATGCGCACCCCGTGCCGCGCCCGGTGCTCGACATCCTGACCGACCTCGCCTCCCGTACCGCCCCGCCCGGTGTCCTGCTGGAACGGGACGAGAACTTCCCCGAACCGGCCGCGCTGGAGCGGGAGTTGACGCTGATCCGGGAGGCGGTGCGGGCTGGACGCGAGCGCGCCGAGGG
>NZ_CM002285.1:2111314-2113875 GCF_000497445.1 Streptomyces roseochromogenus subsp. oscitans DS 12.976
CTGTCGCCGTGCTCACCCGTCCGGCGGTCGGCGCGCGGGAGCGGGTCGGTGTGGCCCAGGCCGCGGTGCTGTCCTCGCTGGTGGCCGGGACACCGGTGCCGGAGGGGTTCGACCGGGTGCGGATGAGGGTACAGGCGCGGGCGCTCACGGCGAAGCGGGCGGACGTGGTGGCGAAGGTGGCACCGGAGCTGCCGGTGATCCTCGGCGAGAGGTACCGGCCGGCGTTCCTCGACTACGCCCGGGAGCGGCCGATGAGCGGGGGCTACCGGCAGGACGCCCTGACCTTCGCCGCGCACCTGCTGGGGACCGGCCGGCCGGAGGACCCGGGGGCCCTGCGTGCGCTGCGGCAGTGGTGGCTGGACCGAGCGGGCCCGGTCCCGAGGTCCGGCGGGCGGGTGGCTCGGGCGACGCGGAAGGTGCTGCGGCATCGGGGCTGAGGGGTCGCTCACCGGCGCCGGCCGGGTGCCGCTGCGGGCAGCCCCTAGGGGCGCGGGGAACTGCGCGACCAGCCACGACGCACCCGCAGCCGCCGACGCACCGTAACCTCCCGAACCCTCTGCGTACCGACCCGAGCCCCGCAGGGAACCCGCAGTAATATGCCGTCCGCACCACCCCCCAGGCACACTCCCGTGCGGTGCGCTACAGGAGGCGCCATGCGACCCCGACCCCCGATCAAGGGCCGAGGCATATTCAGCGGCACAGGCCTCGTCATCGCGGCCCTCGCGGCGACCGCGTCGGCGCTGCTCTACCCGCTCTGGTCGTACGCCGACCGCCAGAGCCCGGCGGCCGGCGCCACCGTGCTGAGCACACAGACCGTGACCACTTCCTACGGCCCCCTGTCCACGCAGGACCAGGACTTCATCACCAAAGTGCGGCTGGCGGATCTCTGGGAGCTGCCCGCCGGCGAGCTGGCGGAGCGCAAGGGGACCACGGCGGCCGTACGGACGGCGGGACAGCACCTGGTCGACGGGCACACCTCGCTGGACGCCCATGTCCGCACCGTCGCCACCCAGCTCGGCGTACCGCTGCCGAACGAGCCGAACACGCAGCAGAACCAGTGGCTCGACACCCTGGGCGCGGCGCAGGGCGAGGACTTCGACCGCCAGTTCGCCGGCATCCTGCGGCTCGCGCACGCCCGGGTGTTCACGCTGGTCGCGCAGGTCCGGGCCGACACCCAGAACTCCCTGGTCCGTGATCTCGCCGACGACGCCAACGCGACCGTCCTGGACCACATCAAGGTCATGGAGGCGACGGGGTACGTCGACTTCGCCGCGCTCGCGAAGGAGCTGGCCGCCTCCCCCACCCCGGTGCCGACCCCGCCGGCGGTCGCCCCGAGCGCCGCCGTGCCCGTCACGCCCGAGCCGGGCGAGTCGTACTCCATGCCGCCGGCCACCACCAGCCCGCCGCCGCAGACGAGCAGCCCCTGACGCACCGCCCCTGCCTGGCCTGACCCGGCCTGACCTTGGGGTGAAACGGAATGTCACAGACGGCTGACACTGTGTCCGGATGATGAACAAGGCATGGCGTTCACCCAGGACCTGGCATAGAAACTTGTCATGTTCTGGGTCCTCCTCCTGCTCCTGGCCTGGGCTTTCGCCGGTACGGCGTGCACCCGGCTGTGCCTGACGGCCGTCCGCGCGGCCGCTCTGGACACGGATGCCACGCCGGCGGCCCCGGGGCACGACCTGACGCTGTACGAGGCGGCGTTCCTCTCCGGCGGCCCAGCCCGGGTCGCTGATGTGACCCTCGTCTCCATGGCCCGCCAGCGGCGCCTGCTGCTGGCGCACACCGGCTGGGCCACGGTGGTGGACCCACGGGGGCGCGACGAGATCGAGCAGTCCGTCATAGGGGCCATAGGCCCGGAAGGGCAGTCACGGATCGCGCCCGTGCGGGCGCGGGCGGCCGGCGCCGAGGCGGTGCGACGGCTCGCCGACGGGCTGGTGCGCGCCGGTCTCGCCGTCCCCGAGGGCGTCGGTACGACCGTGGGGGCCGCCGTGCGCCAGGTGCGCGCCGCCGCGCTGGCCGTGGCGGTCCTCGGCCTGACCGCGCTGCTGCTGCCCATCCAGACCGGGACGCCGCGGCTGCTGGTCGGCCTGTGGTTCGCCCTGCCCCTCACGCTGTCCCTGAGCTGTCTGGTCATCGCCCGGTTCGAGGTGCACCCGTACTCGCGCTGGGCCTCTCCGGCCGGGCAGCGGCTGCTGGGCGCGCTCGTGCGCAGGCCGGCCGGCGACGAGCGGTCGTTCCTCACCTCGGTCGCCGTACGCGGAATCCGCGCGATCGGCGAGCCGCAGCTGCGCGCCGCCTTCGCCCACCGCGACCAGCTCTGGCGGGAGTGACGCGACCAGTTCCGGCGGGAGTGAGGGGCGGCTTCGGGGGCGCATAGAGGCATTGACGCCGACACCGGCCGGACGGTGCTTGCCTTCACCGACGGGCGCAACGAAATATCCCTTCTGTTGATCGCCGGGCGTGGCAGCCATGCCATCGCCGCCGCATCGAAGGGACACGCGATGAGAGCTGCCGCCCTCTACTCGGCCGCCGGGACCCTGCTCCTGACCACCCTG